>NZ_DATJYB010000351.1:0-4689 GCF_035499775.1 Mycobacterium sp.
CGACACCAGAAGGAAGACACATGTCGCACAGAGGCGGCGGCCTCAACGGCACGCGCGCCCAGAAAGGTTAATTGCCCCCGGTCGCAGCAGGTCCGCTACGCCGACTTGGTGCGGTTAGGCCGCACCCCGGGCATGCTCACCCTGTTGGGGATGCGCGGCCAGGTAGTCGCGCAGTGCCTGACGACCACGGTGGATGCGGCTGCGCACGGTACCCAGCTTCACGCCGAGCGTCGCGCCGATCTCCTCGTAGGACAGACCCTCGATGTCGCAGAGCACGACCGCGGCGCGAAACTCAGGCGGCAGCGAATCCAGGGCCGCCTGCAGGTCAGGACCCAGTCGCGAGTCGTGATAGATCTGCTCGGGGTTGGGCTCGTCGGCAGGCACCCGGTCGTAGTCCTCGGGCAGCGCCTCCATCCGGATGCGCGCCCGGCGCCGGACCATGTCTAGGAACAGGTTCGTGGTGATGCGGTGCAACCAGCCCTCGAAGGTTCCGGGCTGGTAATTCTGGACCGACCGGAACACCCTGATGAAGGTCTCCTGGGTCAGATCCTCGGCGTCCTGCTGGTTGCCGGAAAGACGGTAGGCCAGCCGGTACACCCGGTCGGCGTGCTGACGCACCAGCTCATCCCAGGAGGGCATGGTCGTCTTGTCACCGGTCGCGTCGAATACCGCGGTCCCGTGCAACTGGTCGGTCGGCTCCACCCACTCGTCGTCGCGAATCACCTGCGGGTGCGACATCGTGGTCGGGTTCAACGTCGGGTTCGACGACGGGTTCAAAGTGATGATCGGATCCTCCGGGTTTGCCCTGCCATCGGGATTCGGCAGTTCGTCAGCGGGAACGCCAAGCTGCCAGCATGTATTCCCAGGTGCATACCCGGCTTCCCGTCCGGTGAAGCGCTCTCCCCGTTCCATACCGATACCGTCGCGTACCGGGGTGTGGGCGATATAGGAGCAATCTGAGGTTTGCCTGAGAAACCATATCGTTACCTGCGATATGCAGGGCATTCCCGACGGCAGTGACGTTGGTCGCCTTTCAGGTTTCGGGCGTGTCGCGGCGTTGCGGCTCAGGCGCGCCTGTCTGACGCCGGCGAGATATGACATACGCTGCGGGCATGGACGCCACCGAGACCACCCCCGGCCAGGCGGCCCCCAGTCGAGCCGACGCCATCTCCGCGCACGCCGAGGGGTCGATATCAGAAGACGTGATCCTGGCGGGCGCCCGCGAGCGCGCCGTGGACATCGGCGCCGGGGCGGTGACGCCGGCGGTCGGGGCCCTGCTGAGCCTGTTGGCCAAGCTCACTGGCGGCAAGGCCGTCGCCGAGGTGGGCTCCGGCGCCGGAGTCAGCGGGCTCTGGTTGTTGTCGGGCATGAGCGACGACGGGGTATTGACCACCATCGACATCGAGCCCGAGTATCTGCGCCTGGCCAAGCAGGCGTTCTCGGAAGCGGGCATCGGGCCGTCGCGGACCAGGCTGATCAGCGGGCGCGCCCAAGAGGTGCTGACCCGGCTCGCCGACGAGTCCTATGACCTGGTGTTCATCGACGCCGACCCGATCGACCAACCGGAGTACGTCGTCGAGGGGGTGCGGCTGTTGCGGTCCGGCGGGGTCATCGTCGTGCACCGGGCGGCGCTGGGCGGGCGGGCCGGTGATCCCGCGGCGCGCGACGCGGAGGTCGTCGCGGTCCGGGAGGCAGCCCGGATGATCGCCGAGGACGAGCGGCTCACGCCCGCGCTGATACCGCTCGGCGACGGCGTGCTGGCCGCCGTCCGCGATTAGTCCGGGAATCCGGCTGACCGGGCGCTCGGAATCGCCGTGAGCGCACACTCGGCGAACGCGAGCGTCAGCAGACGGAGATTGAGCAGTACGTGCAGTCGGTCGTGTTCCAGGTTGTGAATCCCAGCCTGGTCAACGTTGCCGCAGCTTCCAGTTGCTCGTCGGTAGCGACGGCGATATCCATTGCATCGATGTTGCTGTGAGTCATACGAAACTGGCCCTTTGCTGCCCGGCCGACACCAACGCCGGCCCTAGAAAACAGTCGAAACTTACCGTGCGGTTCTGCGAGTCTTACGTGGTAGCGCCAATATAGGCTTGATTGCTGTCGCGCGTCGCGTTGTTCAGGAAATTATCTACGCCGCCTTACGGGAGGTCGAGTGGAGGACTTCTTCGGTAGCCTGATGGTTCGCGCAGCAACCATCGACGAAGTCCTCCCCGACGGGTTCGAGGCTTTGCCAGGATCCAAGGCCGACGCCGACCTCGCTGCCCGGCGGCTGGCCGCCTGGTGTCGTTCGGCGGCCAGCGGCGACTGGTTGCAGTTCGAACGCCGCCTCGCCCGGGATGGACTGTCGATGGGCCAGGTGCTGGCGAAGTTCGCGACCGTACGGCCCGCCGCTCACGCGCCGATGCCGGTTTGGGTTCAGGATGCGATCTGGATCGAGACCGCGCTGCACCGCGGTGCCGCCGCCTCTGACCAGGAAGAACCGTGCGCGTTCGGGCCACTGCTGGTGCCCGTGGTCGAGCAGGCCGACCGGCTGCTCTGGGCGGCCGAGCCTGAGCGCGTCCGCGCCGGCGTCGCCCCGTCGGCCCGGGCCTGCCTGCGCCGTTCGCTGCTCGAGGCGTTGTCGGGGTTGTTCGCCCCGGCGCTCTACGAGC
Source organism: Mycobacterium sp. (assembly GCF_035499775.1). GTDB lineage: Bacteria > Actinomycetota > Actinomycetes > Mycobacteriales > Mycobacteriaceae > Mycobacterium. Next base: position 2,652 of record NZ_DATJYB010000351.1, read on the forward strand.
GCTTCGCCGACACACGCAAGTACGACGAGTTCGTCGCCGGCATGAAAGACGGCGGCTTCCGGCGACTGTTCGAGGACAAGCCGGTCTTGTTGCGGCTGGCCGCCGCTCTCACGCGACAGTGGATGTACTCCGCACACGAGCTGGTGTCCCGGCTGGACGCCGACCTGGCCGACATCCGGGCGGAGTTTCGCGGGGCTTGCGGTCGCGTCGTCGGGGTCGACGGCGACGTCTCCGATCCGCACAATCACGGTCGTAGCGTCCAGATCGTCGCCTTCGAGGACGGATCGCGCGTCGTCTACAAGCCCAAGGACTTGGCGCTGGACGCTGCCTGGCACGGGCTGGTCGGGCGATTGAACGCGAGCGGAGCTCCAGTGGAGCTGTCCGCGGCGCGCACCATCACCCGCGACGGCTACGGCTTCAGCGAATTCGTCGACCACACGGGATGCGTTGACGCGCAGGGCTGTCAGCGGTTTTTCCGGCGCGCGGGCGCGCTGCTGGCGCTGTTCCATTGCGTCACCGGCACCGACATCCATCACGAGAACATGGTGGCCGCCGGCGAGCATCCGGTGCCCGTCGACCTGGAGATGATTCTGCAGCCGCCGCCTGAGGAGCACGTCGCGCAAACCGAACAAGCACGGGCTTTCGGGGCCGCCAAGGACCTCATCGGCAACTCGGTGATGGCCGTCGGCCTGCTGCCCACCTACGCACGGGCCCTCGACAACAGCATCTTTGGGATCGGCGGAGTCAAATCGGGGCGGCTGGCGCGCACCACGCTCACCTGGAGCGACATCAACAGCGATGCCATGCGGCCCGCGCCGAGCAAACAGATGACCACCTCGACGACCAACCTGCCGCACTTCGAAGGCCACTACGCGAAGCTGGCCGACCACGTCGACGAATTCATCTGTGGGTTCGAAAGTTATGCCCGGTTCCTCTCCGGGAGCGCCCCGGGGCTGCTCGACGGCTTTGCGGGGCTGCCGACCCGAAAGGTGATCCGGCCCACCCGGTTCTACAGCATGCTGCTGGGTCGACTCACCGATCACCACAGCATGGACGACGGGATCGCCTGGTCGGCGCAAGCAGATTTCGTTGCGCGACTGGCTGATTGGGAGTCGGATGCGGATCCGTTGTGGCCCATGCACGCTGCCGAGCGAGACGCCCTGCTCGCGTTGAGCGTGCCCTACTTCGTCGCGCCCAGTGATGTCGATCGCGCTCGCGCGCGGCTGGCCGACTTCGACGAGCGCGAGATCGCCTGGCAGGTCGAGGTCATTCGGCAAAGCACCGCGATCTTGTCGAAACCTCCGGACGATATCGCAAGCGCCCCAACACTGTTGCGCGCCGAAGCGCCGACGGCCCCAGAGCCGACCGCCCTGCTGGCACACGCCGGCAAGCTGGCAGAGGAGCTGTCGCAGCACGCGATCCGCAGCGGTCCTGGTGCCGCGTGGATCGGGCTGGATTGGCTCGGTGATTCCGAGGTGTCGCGGCTTGTCGCCCTGGGACCCCAGTTGTACAACGGCGTCTGCGGAATCGCGGTGTTCCTGGCCGCGCACGCCGCCCTGGCCGGCAGCCCCGCGTCGAAAGAGCTGGCGCTGGGCGCGCTGTGCAATCTGCGTAAAGAGCTGAAAAGCCGCAACGCCGCGCACCTGGTGCGGGCGCTGGGAATCGGCGGCGGCTCCGGCTTGGGTTCGATCGTCTACGCATTTTCCGTGACGTCCGAACTGCTGAGCGACTCCGAGTTGCTTGCCGATGCTCATCTGGCCGCCGGTCTCATGACCGACGACCTGATCGCAGCAGACCGACAACTCGACGTCATGGACGGCACGGCCGGCGCGATTCTGGCGCTGCTCCGACTCCATCGTCAGAGCGGATCGGAAAGCCTGGTGGAACGCGCGATTATGGGTGGTCGTCACCTGCTGGCCCAACCCCGCGGCGGCTCGGCCGGCCGCCGCAGCTGGCGAGGACAAAGCCCCGGCACGCAGCCCTCAACGGCATGTCACACGGCGCGGCCGGCTTCGCCTACGCCCTGACCGCGCTGGGG
>NZ_DATJYB010000352.1:0-2700 GCF_035499775.1 Mycobacterium sp.
CCGGATATGAGGGCACGGCTGTCTTCCCGCTGGGCGGGTCGGGGGAATGGATGTCGCTGATCCGGTTTCGCACCGAGCCTCAGTTGTCGGCATGGCTAGGGTCGCCACAGCGCAAGGCAGTCTTGCCGCCGGTGCGGTCGAGTCTGACGCAGGATTTCTCGGTGTTCGCCCAGACCACGCCGCTGGGCACCACCGTGCGCAGAGTGAACGGCAAGACCGCGATGACGCCGAGCTGGAAAACGGCGATGCTGCTGCTGATGGTGCTCTACCGTTGCGTCTGGGTGATCTTTAGTGATCATTGTCAGGCGCTCCTCTTACGAGGTTCCTTCACAACGGATTGCGTTGATCCGGTTCTGGCCTCGCCGCTTCGGGCCTCACGTAAGTGAGGTCTTACAGAAGCTCCGTCGGCGCCGGTTGGTCCGGCGTCGGCGCCATGGCCTGTACCAACCTGTTCGGTTGGCCCGGGTACCGATGGGGCCGTGGCCCTGACTGGGCCACAACTGGCGTGATCCGGCCAGTCGCGGAGGTTAAGCGCAGCATTGCGATCACGATCGACGACTTGACCGGTGATCGGGCACACCAAGTGTTTGTCGATGCGTCCTTTGCCGATCAGTCGACACGGCGTGCCGTCCCCTCGGGTGCAGCCGTGGTGGATTTGGCTGGATGGGAACCAGCGATCCGCCACGGTCAGCACCGTGCCGTAACGGGCTGTCTTGTAAGCCAATTGCGGCTTGACAGCACCGATTGCGGCGTCAGACACGGATCGCCGGAATGCCCGGCGTCCCATGCTGCGTTTCATGGCCGCCACGTCGAGGTCTTCGATCACGAGGTGGCCGTAGCTGCCCGCCAGTTCGGTGGTGAGCTGGTGGGCGGCTTCCCGGCGCAGATGTACGCATCGGCGATCCAGCCGGGTCAGCTTGGCTTTCGCTGCCCGGTGTCCGCGCGATCCGGGAATGCGGCGGGAAAGTTGTCGACCGGCCCGGCGGCGCGCCATCAGCGTCGCCGTCAGTGGAGCCGGATTCGGGTACTCGACGATGGCCTGTTCGCCGGTGATGGTATCGACTGTGGCGACCGTGGCCAAAGTCCGCACACCCAGGTCCATCCCGGCGCGTACCGTCGCAGAGGCCACCATGGGTGCGGTGTTCGTGGTGCGGAGCGCGTAGTTGACCGAGACGAACAACCGGCCCCACTGCTGCGACAGTGTCATGTTCACTATTCGCGCGCGGCCGGCCGCGAGGTGGCGTTGGACGCGGCGGGTGTTTTCCTTGGACCGTAGCGCCCCGATCACCGGCACCGTGATGGTGCGCCGATCGTCTTCCACCCGCATGGTTCCGGTGGTGAACCGCACCCGGCCGGTGTCGCGGCGGGCCGACTTGAACCGGGGAAACTTGACACGCCGACCTTTGCGGGCGCCGTTCTTGCTGGCCGTCCAGTTGGCCAGTCCCTGTGCCAGATCGGCCAAACCCGAGGAGTAGCACTCCTTGGAGTTGTCCGCCCACCACGGCGCCACATCATTTTTGGCCTGGTTCCAGGCCTTGCGCAGCGGACCCAGATCCCAGCCCACCGACTCATGCGACGGATCGGCTTTGCGCGCGTCGAGGTCGGCCCTCACCTGGGCCAGGCCCCAATTGAACGAAAAACGGCGGGCTCCGAAATGCGACCGCACAGCGGCACGCCGATCCTCCTCAGCAGGCCATTCGACCTCGAACTTCGCCGCCGTCAACAACCATCCGCTGGCCAGCTTCTCACCCGGTGAACCGGTCTGCGCGTAGCTGTCGGCGTTGCCCTCGTACAGCTCGAACAGCACCGACACCGACTCCACCGCCGCCCGGTGCGCCTCAAAATTGCCGCCTACCTCGACATAGCGCGACGGCGGCACCGTCGCATCCTTGCGTGGCTTGCCGCCAAGCTGCCCACCGCCGATCAGCTCAGCCACTTTGGCGGCCTGCTTGCACGTGCGCATCCCGACGATCACGCCACGCCGCCCGCCTCGATCATCCGCCGCGCTTTGTTGGCCGCAGCGCGTTTTCCGTACAGTCGCGCGCAGAACGAGGTCAGGATCTCTGTCATATCCCCTACCAGGTCGTCGTCGACTTCTGCGGTGTCCACGACAACAAGTTTGCGGCTCTGGGCTGACAACGACGCCTCAATGTATTCGACAGCGAACCGCGCGAAACGGTCCCGGTGCTCAACGATGATGGTCGTTACCGATGGATCGCCAAGCAGGGCAAGGAATTTCTTCCTCTTGCCATTGAGCGCGGAGCCCACTTCGGTCACGATCCGATCGACCCGCATGCCACCGTCGGTTGCCCACTGTGTCACTCGCGCAACCTGCCTGTCCAGGTCAGCTTTCTGGTCAGCAGAGGACACCCGCGCGTAAACCACCGTCGTCCCGGCCGACACCGTGACAGCCGTTGGCGTATCGACCAAAATCAGTCCCCCGACCTTACGCGCCGGCACCGGCAGCTTCCCCTCACGAAACCAGCGGTAGGCGGTCACCCGCGCAACTCCCTGCGACTTCGCCCACTCCGCAAGGTTCATAACGACAACTATAGATCACTATAGACAGCTATAGAACACTCACATGCCAACGGTTGGCAGCCCTCAACGACGGTGCCGGTCGTGAAGAAACACGTTGGCGCTACACGATGGAGCCGTCATCGTCCGGCACGATGCTCACTGAGTCATTTCAGTTTCTCA
>NZ_DATJYB010000353.1:0-8625 GCF_035499775.1 Mycobacterium sp.
CCAGGATTTGACGGAAGACGTCCATCATGTGCGGCGTCGGCTTGGTGTTCGGTCCGAACATCTCTTGCAACGTCCGTTCCAACAGCCGACGGGACAGTGGACTGTCCTGCACGTGACTGATGATGTCGCCCAACGGGGTACGTGACATCAGTCTCTGCGCCAGCCGGGGCGTGTAGGCCTCGTTGAACATGCCTCCGTTGAGCCAGGTGATCGAGTCGATGCGCAGCGCGCCGTAAACCTGCTGACTGAATTCGCTGCGGGCCAACAGTTCCTGGCCCACCGAATCGCCGAGGTCGTGGGCCAGGATGTGCGCGTTGCGGATACCCAGGTGGTCCAGCAGTGCCTCGTGCATGTCCGCGTGGTCGGTGACCGAGTATTCGTAGGCCACCGGTTTGTCGGAAAAGCCCATGCCGATCATGTCCGGTGCGATGACGGTGAACCGCTGCGTCAATGCCGGCCAGATCGGCTGCCAGTCATAGGTATTGAACGGGTAGCCGTGGATCAGCAGTAGCGGGGGTCCACTGCCTTCCATGCGGTAAAAGATCCGGAATCCGAGGTAGTCGAAGTACTGCCCGGCGGCCTGCCAGCGTTCCAGTTCGGCGTCCATCATGGCTGTCATCCTATGGCGGCGGCCGGCTATGGCCGACGGTGGCGACGTGCCGCACTGGTGGCGCCGAGACTGCACTCGGGGCGCCGAGACTGCATACAGATCGTGGTTGAAGCACCAAACCACGCCCTCACTGCAGTCTCGATGAGCTGGCCGCCCGAATCCCCATGCCGCGGCGCACCGCGCCTACGCAGGCGGCGCCGAGACTGCACTGGGGGCGCCGAGACTGCATACAGATCACGGTTGAGCACGATTTTTCGCAATGGTTTTACGCTCGGCGGAATGCACGACCCCCGCGCCGCGCTTGCGATCGCCACGGGGTCCCGATGGTAGCGACCCGCTGCGCCCGGCTGCCGCGCTTGCGATCGCCACTACGCGTTGAGTGCCCGGTCGCCGATGACCCGCTCTTCCCGCAGTTCGGCCAGCTCGTCGCCGGAAAGACCCAGACCGCGCAGGATCTCGTCGTTGTGCTGGCCAAGCGTGGGCGGGGCTGTGCGGTGGTGCCGCGCGGGCCCGGGTGTGATGCGAAACGGCCAGCCCGGGTAGCGGCGCACACCGGTGATCGGATGCTCGAACTCCTCGTAGAACCGGCGGGCGCCGAGCTGCTCGATCTCGTACATCTGATCCGACGCTACCAACTGCTCGGCCGGGATTCCCTGTGCCCGAAGGGTTTCCACGATCGCCTCAGGAGGCTGCGTACGCGTCCAGGAGGCGACGAGCTGGTCGAACACGTCGTGGTCAATCAGCCCCTCGTCCCGAACGGCCAACGCCACCCAGCAATCCTCGACGCTGGTCGGGTAGACGCCCTGCAGGTAACCGCGCCGACGGTTGCCCTCGCGGGGCCGTACCACGCCGTTCATCGAGTACTCGATCACCGGTTCGGCGGCCAGGCACGCGGCGACCTCGATCTGTGCGATCTCGACCAGTTGCCCCTCGCCGGTGCGGCTGCGGTGCTCCAGCGCGGCCAGCAACGCGACGGCCGCATGCACGCCGACGACGGGATCCGCGGGCCCTTGCAGGTTGCATGGCGGGCCGTCGGGGTAACCGGTTGCGGCCGACATACCCGAGGTCTGCTCGATGTTCAGCGCCCAGCCGACGTAGTTTCGCCACGGGCCCTGCAGACCGAACCCGGGCATCCGCACCACGATCACGTCGCGCTTCAGCGAGACCAGCGAGTCGTAGTCCAGACCGAACTGCTCCACCACCCGGGGTGAGAAGTTCTCCACGACGACGTCGGCGTGCGCGGCCAGTTCGCGCGCGATCTCAAGCCCGCGCCGCGACGTCAGGTCGAGAGTGAGGTCGCGCTTGTTGAGGTTCGTGGCCTGCCACAGCGCGCTGCGTTCGTACCAGTCGTCTCCTTCGGACGGGAAGGCGCCCGAGTAGCGTAAACCGTCGGGCCGCTGCATGGACTCGACCTTGACGATGTCGGCGCCGAACGCGCCGAGGTAGCAGGTCAGATAGGCGCCCGCCCAAAAAGTGGTGAGGTCGAGCACCCGCAGTCCGCTGAACGGGAGCCCCCCGTCCGGTACCTCGACGGGACAGAGCGATTCGGCGCGGGTGATCCAGGGTGTGGGCCGGGTCCCCAGGGTTGGCGCCGAACAGGGCTGTGCCACTGGCGTTTTCGAGAACCGGAAGGGCGCTCCCGGGCGCCGGAAGCCGTTGTGCTCCACGAAGAATCCCCGCTCGGCGTACTGCGGGCAGTCCAGCACGGTGGCGCCGTCGTTGACCGGGGCAGCCGGAATGCGCATCGCCTGACTCAGTTCGACGATTTCCGCGACGGTCCGCTCGGCCAGCTTCGGCTCGGCTTTGGCGAAGAACTCGGCACGCTCCGGGCCGCCCAGCATGATCGCGATCTGGTGCTCGCCGTACTCGGGCAGATCGAGCATCGCGCACACGTCGAGCCAGTGCTGTCCGGTCAGGCAGTTGATCCCTACCCAGCCGTCGGCGGCCCGCATGACGCCGAGCATCGGCGCCGAACGACGGTCGGTGGGCAGACCCAGGCTTTGCATCCGCTGCGCCATCAGCATCGGATACGGCAGTGTCGAGAGCAGCGACTCCAATTCCGAAACGTCCACCTGCCTGACCTTGCCTTCGGGCGGCAAGCGCAGCGCGGTCAGCGCGCCCAGCGCACCGTAGGCACCCGCGATGTACTCGGCGATCCGGGCACCGGCCTGCACCGGCGGGCGCTCGGGATCCCGGGTGCTGATCCAGCCCGACGCCGCCTGCACGGTCAGCGGCGAGGCCGGCCGGTCGCGCCAGGGTCCACCCTGCCCGAACGCAGAGATGCTCAGCAGCACCAGGTTTGGGCTGATCCGTTGCAGCGTGTCGAGGTCCAGTCCCCAGCCCGCCAGCGTTCCGGGCGGGAAATTCTCGATCAGTACATGCGCCTCCGCGATCAGCTCCCGCAGCGCCGCCATGTCGTCGGGCTGCACGAAATCTAGTGTGGCGCCACGCTTTCCGGCGTTGAGGTATTCGAATAGGCCGCCGCGTCCCGGTCCGTCCTGCGGGAACGGGCCCCAGCGGCGCAGCGGGTCTCCGTCAGGCGGCTCTATCTTGGTGACCTCGGCGCCGAGGTCGACGAAAAGCTTTGCGGCGTAAGGACCTGAGATCTCGGTGGCGATTTCGACGACGTGCAGCCCGCAAAGGGGTGCCGTCACGCGGGAACCCCGATGGCCTTCTTCTCCATGTACTGGTGCAGTCCGCCGACGCCGCCGCCCTCGCGACCCAGCCCACTCAGCTTGAAGCCGCCGAAGGGCGCGTCACCGGGGCCGACGCCGTTGACCGCGACCTGGCCGGTGCGGATGCGCCGGGCAACGCCGACGGCGCGGTCGGTGTCGGTGCCCCACACCGCGCCCGACAGCCCGTACCGGGAGTTGTTCGCAATCGCCACCGCGTCCTCGTCGTCGCGGTAGCGCAGCACCGTCAGCACGGGCCCGAACACTTCTTCCTGGGCGATGGTCGAATCCGGCTCGACCTCGGTGAGAATCGTTGGCTCGAAATAGAATCCGACATCCAGGCCGGCCGGACGCCCACCGCCGGTCGCCAGCTTGGCTCCGTCGCTCACCGCGCCGTCGACGTGGGCCTGGACCCGCTCCCGTTGCGCGGCGCTGATCAGCGGCCCCATCTGCACGTCGGGATCGGTGGGGTCGCCGACCGTCACCTCGCGGGCCAGCGCGACCAACCGGTCGACGACGTCGTCGTGCAGCGAATCCGGAAGCAGCAGCCGGCTGTGCAGGATGCAGGCCTGCCCGGCGTGCAGTGAGCAGCAGTCGAACAGCATCTGTTGCAGCATCTCGTCGGTGACCACTGTGTCGTCGAGGACGATGCTCGCCGACTTGCCGCCCAACTCCAGCAGGATCCGCTTCATCGTGGGGCCCGCCGCCGACATGACCTGGCCGCCGACGGCCGAGCTGCCGGTGAAGCTGATCATGTCGATGCGTGGATCGGTGGTCAGCAGCTTGGCGGCCTCAAGCCCCGACGGCGTGACGACGTTGACCACGCCCGCCGGGATGTCGGTGTGCTCGTCGATGAGCCGGGCCAGCGCGAGCCCGGCCAGCGGAGTCAGCGGCGAAGGCTTGAGCACGACGGTATTCCCCGCTGCCAGGGCATTATTCAGCTTCATGACGTTCAGGCAGTGCGGGAAGTTCCATGGCGTCAGGATCGACACGACGCCGAGAGGTTCGTGACGCAGCACCGTGGTCCCGGCGCCGATTCCGGTGATCTCCTGGTCGGTCAGCTGGGTGGCGAGCTGGGCCGCGTGCATCGACATGAACGCGGCGCCGTCGACTTGCATCATCCGCTCGTTGGCAATACAGCCCCATTCGACCTGGGACAGCGCGAAGAACTCGTCGGCGTGCTTCATCAGCGCGTCGCCGAGCTGGTTGAGGCAGCCGGCGCGGTCCTGCGGACTCATCGCGCCCCACGGCCCGCTGTCGAATGCCCGCCGGGCCGCCGCGATCGCGTTGCTGACCTGGCCGACGCTCGCGTCCGGCGCGGTGGCGATGGTCTGTTCGGTGGCCGGCGAGACGTCGTCGTAGCGACCGTCCTCCGGCTCGACCCAGCGCCCGTCGATGTAGAGCTGGTAGGTGTCAACAAGGGCGGGTCGAGACTCAGCCATGCGCTTCCTCACCGAGATCGGTCATCTAATGGTCTGGTGTACACCCGTGGCACTTCGGCGTCAATCGTCAGCCAGTCGAATTCCAGCCTATTGCACTATGTTGCCGACGTATTGACAGCCGCGCGCGACGGAGGGTAGACACACTTTCCAGGACAGATTGCATCAATCTGTCGGATTTACGTCCCGCGAGAGGGGCCGCCCGTGCGAACCAGGTTTCCGCTGCACTCCCCCGATTTCTACGCCGGCGACCCCTACCCCGCGTACCGGGAGCTGCGCGCGACGGAGCCGGTGTGCTGGAACGACGTCACCAACTTCTGGGCGCTGCTCAAATACGAAGACATCCGCTTCGTGTCGAGCAACCCTGCGCTGTTCTCCTCCACCAAGGGCATCACCATCCCGGACCCGGCGATGCCGAGCCCGGTGCAGGAGGCCAGCCTCATCTTCAGCGACCCGCCCCGGCACCGACAGATGCGCAAGCTGATCAACTCCGGCTTCACCCGCCGCCGCGTTGCCGTGCTCGAACCGAAAATCCGAGAGATCGTGCGCGGGATCCTCGACGGTATCGAGCCCGGCTCGGTGCACGAATTCGCCGAGCAGATCGCCGCCCCGCTGCCGACTCGGATGATCGCCGAGCTGATCGGTGCCCCGCCCGACGACTGGGAGCAATTCCGCACCTGGTCGGACGCGGCGACCGGGAACGCCGACCCCGAGATCGAGCTCGACCCGCTCGTGGCGATGGGGCAGCTCTTCGAGTACTTCCAGAAGCTGGTCGCCGAGCGGCGCGTCGAGCCGCGCGAGGACATGTTGTCCGTCCTGTCCGAAGCCGAGATCGACGAACACCGGCTCACCGACGAAGAACTGCTCAACTTCGCTTTCCTGCTGCTGGTGGCCGGCAACGAGACCACCCGCAACCTGATCGCGCTGGGCACTCTGGCCCTGATCGAACACCCCGACCAGTGCCGCCTGCTCGTCGACGATCGCCATTTGATACCCAGCGCGGTCGAGGAAATGCTGCGCTGGAACAGCCCGGTGACCCACATGGCGCGCACCGCGACGAGCGACGTCGAGATCCGCGGTCAGCTGATCCGCGAGGGCGACGTGGTGGTGATGCTGTACGGGGCGGCCAACCGCGACGAGGAGATCTTCGGCCCCGACGCCGAGGAATTCAAGGTGACCCGCCATCCCAACCCGCACATCGCCTTCGGATGCGGCGAACATTCCTGCGTCGGAGCGCAATTGGCGCGTCTGGAGGCGACCGTGCTGTTCGACGAGCTGCTGCGGCGCTTCCCGAAACTCGAACTGGTCGGTGCGGTGGACCGGATGCGTGCCACCATGGTGCCCGGTGTGAAGCGGATGCCGGTACGGCTGGGAGTCTGAGCCATGCAACTCGAATACACGCCCGAGCAGGAGCAACTGCGCGCCGAGATCCGGGCCACGCTGGAACAGGTGATGACACCCGAGCGCAGCGCCGCGATCAGCGAACGTCTCGAGGGCGGTCCCGCGGTCCGGGAATGCGTGCAGGCCCTGGCAGCGGCCGACCTGCTCGGTGTCGGGTGGCCGAAAGAATATGGCGGACGCGGATTTACGGCGATCGAGCAGTTCATCTTCGCCGAGGAGGCGCGCCGGGTCAACGCGCCGATCCCGCTGGTGACGCTCAACACCGTCGGGCCGACTCTGATGCAGTACGGAAGCGAGGAGCAGAAGCAGAAGTTTCTGCCTGCCATCCTGGACGGCACCGTAGAGTTCGCGATCGGCTACTCCGAGCCGGAGGCGGGCAGCGACCTGGCGTCGCTGCGTACCACGGCGGTTCGTGACGGTGACGACTACATAATCAACGGCCAGAAGATGTTCACCAGCGGAGCCGCCTACGCCGACTACGTCTGGCTCGCCGCCCGCACCGACCCGAACGTCAAGAAGCACAAGGGCATTTCGATCTTCATCGTGCCCACGTCCTCGCCCGGGTTCTCCTGGCAACCGCTGCACACCATGCCGGGAGTCTCCACCTTCTACACCTTCTACGACGACGTGCGGGTCCCGGCGAGTGCCATCGTCGCCGGCGAGAACCTGGGATGGCAGCTGATCACCACCCAGTTGAATTTCGAACGCGCCGCCCTGGGCAATCTGGGCGCGCTGGAGCCGCTGTTCGAGCGAACGCTGCAGTGGGCGACCACAACCGAGCTGGACGGCGGCCGCGTCATCGACCAGCCCTGGGTGCAACTGGCACTGGCCCGGGTGGAGGCGCAGGTCGCCGCGTACAAGCTCGTCAACCTCCGGGTGAACGCCGCGATGACCAAAGGCGTACTCAGCATGGGAGAAGCCTCGGCCGCCAAGGTGTTCGGCACCGAGTTGACCCAACACGTCGCCCGCGAGCTGCTAGAAGTGCTGGACCGCAACGGGTTACGCCGCGGCTCCGACGCACCTCTGCGCGGCGCCCTGGAATCCGCCTACCGGATGGCGGTCATCAACACCTTCGGCGGCGGCGCCAACGAACTTCAGCGCGACATCATTGCCATGGCAGGATTGCTCATGCCGCGAGCACCCCGTGACCTTCGGGTCGCGGCGAAGGCGAATTAGGAGGACAGCACCAAGTGACCGACCCAGAAACCGTCAGCGTCAAATTGCGGGCACTCGTCGGCCAGCCCACTGGCGGCACCGGAAAGCCCACGGTAGCACCGGATCCCGTCAACCAGCCGATGATCCGGCACTGGGCGTACGCGCTGGCCGACATGAACCCCGCCTACCTCGACCCGGACTTCGCGGCCACGTCGCGGTTCGGCGGCATCGTGTCACCGCCGGTCATGCTGCAAACCTGGACGATGCCGTCACCGAAGCTCGAAGGGATCGGGGACCGCGGCGGCGCCCCTATCGAGATCAAGACCAACCCAACGGCATTCCTCGACGAGGCCGGCTACACCAGCACGGTGGCGACCAACTCGGAATTCGAGATCGAGCGCTACCCGCGACTGGGCGACGTCATCAGCGCCACGGCGGTCTACGAATCGGTCTCCGACGAAAAGAAGACAGCGCTGGGCACCGGCTTCTTCCTGACCTGGCTGACGACCTACACCAACCAGCACGGTGAAGTGCTGGGGCGCCAGCGATTCCGGGTCCTGCGATTCAGGCCGGCAAACTGATGGCGACCCGAATGGCACCCGCGATCAGTCCGGACACCAAGTTCTTCTGGGACGGGCTGCGGGAGCACAAGCTGCTGGTCCAGCGCTGCGGCGGATGCGGCGAGCTGCGCCACCCGCCGCGGCCCATGTGCCCCAAATGCCTTTCGCTGGACTGGGAAACGATCGAGTCATCAGGCCGCGGCACCGTCTACAGCTACGTGATGCCGCACCAGCCCCGGTTCCAGTTCTTCGACTACCCCTACATCGTCGTGCTGGTGGAACTCGAGGAGGGCGTGCGACTGGTGTCCAACCTCACCGGCATCGACCCGGCGGACGTCACCGTCGGGATGCCGGTCGAAGTCTTCTACCAGACTTTCGACAACGACCTGGTGCTGCACCAGTTTCGGCCGAGCGGATAAGCATGGACTTCACGTTCACCGAAGAGCAGGAAACCATCTCGAAGCTGGCCCGCGAAGTCTTCGAGCGACGGGCCACCCCGGAACGGCTGACGGAGCTGGAAGCCGGCGAAACCCGCTACGACGACGCACTGTGGAGAGAACTGGCCGCCGTCGACCTGCTGGGCACCGCCGTGCCGCAGTCGTTGGGGGGCAACGGCGGCGGCTTCGTCGAACTCGGGGTCTTGTTGGCCGAGGTCGGCTGGAGCGTCGCGCCGGTGCCGGCCTACGCGACGCTGGTGCTGGGCGCCGACCCGATCGCCCGGCACGGCAGCGACGAGCAGCAGCGACGGTTCCTGCCCGGTGTCGTTGCGGGTCAACGTATCCTGACCG
>NZ_DATJYB010000354.1:0-4572 GCF_035499775.1 Mycobacterium sp.
TTTGACGGCGTGGTATGGGCTGTCGGTGCTGGCCGGTCTGCGGGGCGGGCAGCGGGTGTTGGTGCATGCGGCCACCGGTGGGGTGGGGATGGCGGCGGTGCAGCTGGCCCGGTATTGGGGTGCGGAGGTGTTCGCTACGGCTAGTCGCGGCAAGTGGGACACGTTGCGCGCGATGGGCTTTGACGATAGTCATATTGGTGATTCGCGGACCGTGGAGTTCGAGCAGAAGTTTCTGGCGGCCACCGATGGCGCCGGGGTGGATGTGGTGCTCAACTCGCTGGCCGGTGAGTTCCTGGACGCGTCGCTGCGGTTGCTGACCCGCGGGGGACATTTTGTCGAAATGGGCAAAACCGACGTACGCGACCCGCAACTGGTGGCGGTCGAGCATCCCGGGGTGCGGTACCGGGCGTTCGATCTGATGGAGGCTGGCCCGGACCATATCGCTGCGATGATGACTGAGTTGATGGGGTTGTTCGGCAATGGTGTGTTGACGCCGTTGCCGGTCAAGACGTTTGACGTGCGCAGTGCTGCGGGGGCGTACCGCTATGTTTCCCAGGCCCGTCAGATCGGCAAGGTGGTGTTGACCGTGGCCGAGGGTGGTGGGCTGGCGGGGTCGACGGTGGTGATCAGCGGGGGCACGGGGATGGCCGGTTCGGCGGTGGCCGAGCATCTGGTAAACCGTTACGGGGTCGCGCATGTGGTGTTGGTCAGTCGCAGCGGGGCGGGTGCCGAGGGTGTGGCGGAGTTGGTGGCCCGGTTGGAAGAGGCCGGTGCGCGGGTCTCGGTGCTGGCCTGTGATGTGGCCGATCGTGAGGCAGCGGCGGCGTTGTTGGGCGGATTGGATCCGCAGTATCCGCTTAGGGGTGTGTTTCATGCCGCTGGGGTGCTCGATGACGGGTTGATCGCGTCGTTGACGCCGGGGCGGGTGGATACGGTGTTGCGGGCCAAGGTCGATGGCGCCTGGAACTTGCATGAGCTGACCCGGGATTTGGATTTGTCGGCGTTCGTGCTGTTTTCGTCGATGGCCGGCATCGTCGGCGCGCCGGGGCAGGGTAACTATGCGGCGGCCAACAGTTTCCTCGACGCGTTGGCCGCCCACCGGCGCGCCCGGGGGTTGGCCGGGCTGTCGGTGGCCTGGGGACTGTGGGAACAGGCCAGCGCCATGACCCAACACCTCGCCGACCGAGACAAGGCCCGCATGAGCCGCGTCGGGCTGGCACCCGTAGCAACCGAGCACGCACTGCGACTGCTCGACACCGCGATGCTCGCCGATCGCCCGATGCTGGTGGCCGCGCGCCTCGATCCCGCTGCGCTGGCCGACCATAGTGCCGCGCTGCCGCCGCTGCTGAGCCACTTGGTGGCGCGCCCCACCCGGCGTGTCATCGACGAGACCGACACGACGGCTGCCTCGATGACCAACATGGTGGCACGGCTGCACGGCCTGTCGGCCGAGCAACGACACCGCCAACTCGTGGACCTGGTCCGCAGCAACGCAGCAACGGTACTAGGCCGCCGCGACACCGCAGACATCAACCCCGGCAGCATTTTTCAAGACCTCGGCTTCGATTCGCTGACCGCCGTCGAACTGCGCAACCGGCTCAAAAACGCTACCGGACTGACCCTTTCGCCGACCCTGATCTTCGACTACCCCACCCCCACGGCGCTGGCAGACCACCTCGACCCCCGGCTGGCGGTCACCACCACCGGCAGTGACCAACCCGACCTGATGGCCCGGTTCAACGACGTCACCCGCGAACTACAAATGCTGCTCGGGCAGCCGGACTGGAAACCCGAGGACAAGACACACCTCGCCGCCCGTATCCAAAGCCTACTGACGACGCTGAGCGCCGAACTTGACCCCTACGACCCCGACGACTCCGACATCCAGAACGCCACCGAAAGCCAACTCTTCGCCATCCTCGACGAAGAACTCGGCTCCTAAGACTGACACCCCAAGGAGCGACAGTGTCGGGCACCACCAAGCACGTTGACTACCTCAAGCGGCTCACCGCGGATCTGAGGCGCACCCGCCGGCATCTGTCGGAGTTGGAGGCCAAGCAGTCCGAGCCGGTGGCGGTGGTGGGGATGGCGTGCCGGTACCCGGGCGGGGTGGATTCGCCGGAGAGCCTGTGGGACATGGTGGTTGAGGGCCGCGATGCGGTGTCGGACTTTCCCACCGACCGCGGCTGGGACGTGGCGGGGTTGTTCGACCCGAACCCTGACGCACCAGGCAAGATGTACGTGCGCCAGGGCTCATTTTTAGCCGACGCCGGCGATTTCGACGCCGGATTCTTCAGCGTGGGACCGAGCGAGGCGCTGGCGATGGATCCACAGCAGCGGCTGATGCTCGAGCTGTCGTGGGAAGCCTTGGAGCGGGCTGGAATTGACCCGCTCGGGCTGCGGGGTTCGGCGACGGGCGTGTTCGCCGGCGTGATCCATGCCGGGTACGGGGGCTGGGTGGAAGGCGAGCTGGAAGGATATGGGCTCACCGGCTCGACGTTGAGCGTCGCCTCGGGCCGGGTGTCGTATGTCCTGGGCCTGGAAGGCCCGGCGGTGTCGGTGGACACGGCGTGTTCGTCGTCGTTGGTGGCGTTGCACCTGGCGGCGCAATCGTTGCGCTCCGGCGAATGTGATCTGGCACTGGTCGGTGGCGTCACGGTAATGGCTACCCCCGCAGCGTTTGTCGAGTTCAGCCGTCAGCGGGCGCTGGCCCCCGACGGCCATTGCAAGGTGTACGCCGGCGCCGCCGACGGCACCGCCTGGTCGGAGGGCGCGGGAGTCTTGGCGGTGGAGCGCTTGGCCGATGCCCGGCGGTTGGGGCATCCGGTGCTGGCACTCGTGCGGGGTTCCGCGGTGAACCAGGACGGCGCCTCGAACGGGCTGACTGCACCGAACGGGCCGTCCCAGCAACGGGTTATCCGAGCGGCGCTGGCCAGCGCCGGCTTGACCGCGGCGGATGTCGATGTGGTCGAGGGGCATGGGACGGGAACCGTGCTGGGGGATCCGATTGAGGCGCAGGCACTTTTGGCGACCTATGGACAGGGCCGGCCGGCGGATCGGCCGTTGTGGTTGGGGTCCATCAAATCCAACATCGGTCACACCTCGGCCGCTGCCGGAGTGGCTGGCGTGATCAAGATGGTACAGGCGATCCAGCACGGCGTGCTGCCGCGGACGTTGCACGTGGATATGCCTACCCCGCATGTGGATTGGGCGGCCGGGGCCGTCTCGCTGTTGACGGATTCGCGATCGTGGCCGGTTGGGGATGGGCCGCGCCGGGCGGGGATCTCGTCATTCGGGATCAGCGGGACGAATGCGCACGTGATCGTCGAACAGGCGCCGGCGCCGGAAATTCCGGAAAGCACCGGGGCACAGCAAGACGACGACGCGGTCACCGCGTGGGTCTTGTCGGCTCGCTCGGAGAAGGCGTTGACGAATCAGGCCCGGCGGCTGCTTGCGCACCTGGCCGCCGACACGAGCCTGAGTCCGGCGGATGTGGGTTGGTCGCTGGTGACGACGCGCTCGGTGTTCGAGCATCGGGCCGTCGTGGTGGGTGCCGATCGTGAGCAGCTGAAAACGGAGCTGGCCTGGTTGGCCGCGGGTGAACCAGATGCGAGTGTGGTGGTGGGGCGGGCCCGCTCGGTGGGCAAGACGGCGTTTGTGTTTTCCGGTCAAGGCTCCCAGCGACTGGGAATGGGTCAGCAGCTCTACGGCCGGTTCCCGGTGTTCGCGAAGGCCTTTGACGAGGTAGTCGCGGCGCTGGATGCACATCTGCGGTTGCCGCTGCGACAGGTGATGTGGGGCAGCGACGCCGAATTGTTGCAAAGCACCGAGTTCGCGCAGCCCGCGCTGTTCGCCGTCGAGGTGGCGTTGACGGCATTGCTGGAGCACTGGGGGGTGGTGCCGAGTGTGGTGACGGGCCACTCGGTGGGTGAGATCACCGCTGCTCATGTGGCAGGCGTGTTGTCGCTGTCCGACGCGGCCAAAGTGGTGGCCGGCCGGGGCCGGTTGATGGCGGCATTGCCGCCGGGTGGTGCGATGGTTGCGATCGCCGCCAGTGAGGCGGAAGTGGCGCCGTTGCTTACCGAAGGCGTCAGTCTTGCGGCGGTCAATGGGCCTGATGCGGTGGTCATTTCGGGTGCCGAGGGGGCGGTGACCGCGTTGGCGGATCGCTTGGCGCAGCAGGGTCGGCGGGTGCATCGACTCGCGGTTTCACACGCTTTTCACTCGGTGTTGATGGAGCCCATGCTCGAAGAGTTCACCCGGCTCCTGGACGGCGTCTCCGCCGCACCGCCGCGGATTGGCTTGGTGTCCAACCTGACTGGGGAGTTGGCCGGCCCTGGGTACGGGTCGCCGCAGTACTGGGTTGAGCATGTGCGCCAGCCAGTGCGCTTCGCAGACGGGGTGCAGGTGGCGGAGTCGTCGGGCGCCGAGCTTTTTGTCGAGGTGGGCCCCGGTGGCGGTCTGACCGCCGCGGTGGAGCAGTCATTGACCGCAGAGCCGGCGGTGTGCGTGGCCACGCTGCCCAAGGGCCGCCCGGAAAACGAGTCGGTGCTGGCCACCCTCGGCGCTTTG
>NZ_DATJYB010000355.1:0-2918 GCF_035499775.1 Mycobacterium sp.
CGGGTTGGCCACTCCCGCTTTCCGGAAGGTCTTCACCGTCACCTGGTGCACCGTCGCGTGATCACCCAGCCGGGTGTGAGGAGCTTTCGACCGCAGGAACAGGTGATCATCGCCGCAGCGGGGTCGCTCGTCGAGCACATAGGCGGCCAGCTTGCTCACCAGCAGCGTCGGCAACGGCAGCGTCAGCGGGTTGCCCGTCTTCTGCTGCACCAGGCCGATGGTGCACCCACGCCAGTCGACATCGCCCAACCGCAGCGCCACGATGTCACAAGCCCGCAGCCCCGTCGACAACGCGAGCAAGGTGATCGCGGCGTCTCGGGCGCTGATCACCCCCGACGCGCATGCCCGGACCACCAACTCCTCATCGGCATCTGCCAAGACGGGGATGATCGCGTGAAAGCGTTTGATGCCAGCCAGATTCAGCGCAGTGACCAGATCGATGCGGCCGGTGAACGTCAGGAACGGACGAAAGTTCGACACCACCCAAAACAGTGACGACTTGGCCCACCGGTCCAGTAGAAATTCCAAAAACGCCAGGACGCTGGCGCCATCAGCCCCGTCAAGCACGGCGATCCCGCGTCTTTCCAGGAACACCAGGTAGCGTCGCGCCACCCTTCCATAGGCCTCGCGGGTGGCCGGCGCCAGACCACGCCGGCCCATCTCGGCCTCCCAAGCGGCGTCCAGCGCAACGAAGTCGCTGCCCGCCGGGCGTGGACCTCCGCCGCCGCGGCCACGAACCGCCAGGTCCACCCGCCCGGTCTGCACATACGAGTCGAACACCGCGACCAGACGCCGGTAATCGAACCGGCGCTGCGGGCTGAATCGACCGGTGCGCACACTGGTCGTCATCGAGGCGAACTCCGCACCCAGATTGGTGGAATACTCACGCGCCGAGGCGAGCTCAGTCAGCGCCTTGATCGTCTTCGCGTACTGACCAACCGTCGATTCCAGGTAACCGGCCGCACGCAACTCCGCCACGACAACCGCGCCGATCCCACCAACCGTCGTATCCATCACCGTCCCCTTCCACAGACGTACAGATGGGGCCTCCCCTGATTCCGTGGGGACTTTGGTTGTAGGGATGTTGTTGGTGAAGTTGTTTGCTGCTGCCCCCCGGGCAGCTGCGGTGGGGTGGTGCCCGCAGCCGGTGTCAAGGCTGGCCGTAGGCCAACCGGGAGGCGTTGGCCTTGACGCCGGCGAGGACACCTCCATACTGCTCCTTGCCGGGGCGGGATGTCCTCATGGCGCCTGCCCGGGTTCAGACCCGCCGTTACGGAGCTGCCGTTCGTGTTGCAGCGGGGATCGCATGTTTAGTGCCGAATGGCGACGATCAGCGTTGTAGTCCTCGATCCAGGCGACCAACTCGCGGCGGGCCTGGGCCTTGGTGTCGAAATGCTCCAGCATGCGTAACTCGAATTCTAAAGTGGAATGCCAGGATTCGATTACAGCGTTGTCCAGAGCCGATCCCGGCCGACCCATCGACTGGCGGATCCGGCAACGTTGGCAAGCAGCCCGGAACGTCTTGGCGGTGAATTCGCTGCCCTGGTCAGTGTGGAAAATGACCCCACGGACCTCCTGGTTGCCGCCGCGGACCGCGACCGCCATGGCCAATGCTCCGTAGGCCAGCTCGGCGTTGTGGTGCTCACCGATGGCGAACCCGACGATGCGCCGTGAGGCCACATCGAGCACCGAATCCAACTGGAGCTTGCCTTCGTCGGTATCCACTTCGGTACCGTCGCCGTACCACTTGCCGTTGAGTTGCTGCGCGGCGAACTTGCGTTTAACCAGGTCAGGCGCTCGCCACCGACCTTTGCCAGGCCGGGTGGTATGCCGGCGATGCCGCTTGGGGCGAGCCACCATGCCCTGCTCACGCATGATCGCCGCGACGGTGTTAACGCTGATGCTCCAGCCCATATCGCGAAGGTCGGCGTAGATCCGCGGGGATCCGTACTTGCCCTTGTGCACCGCGAACAGCCGCCCGATATCTGCGGTCAGCGCCTTGCGGCGAGCGTGCCGTGGTGACGGGTCGCCGTGACGCCATTTGTAGAACCACGACTGCGACACCCCCAACGCCCGGCATGTCGTGGCGGACGGGATGCCGTAGCGTGCCCTCTGGGAGTCGATGAACCGCGACATCTCTACCGGCCCATCGCTTCTCGAACCCAGAGGGCGCATGAGCGCTTGAGCACATCACGTTGCATCGCCAGCTCCGCATTCTCCCTTCGCAGCCGGATCAACTCCTGGCGTTCGGACTCAGTCAGCTCATCGTCGCCGCCGGCCCGCCGCCGCTCCTGGGCGCACCAGTGACCCAGCGTGCCCTCGTGGATCCCGAGCTCCCGGGCCACCTGCGCGATCGACTTGCCGGTCTCCCGCACGATCCGCACCGCGCCAGCCTTGAAGTCCTGATCGAACTTCCGCCTGTTTGCTGCCATCGCCGCCTCCTCAATAGCGACATCTCCACGCTACGAGGGGAAGCCCACTGGCGAGACATCGAACCTGCTGCGTTTGAGGGCGGGGCCATGCAGGGTCTGCGCGGAGACAAGGTCGGTGTGCTTGGCGGAAGCTTCCCACACCGTGTCAGAGCCGATGGGGCGCCGCTGACGACGAGGCCGAGGTGGTCGATGAATGAATCCGGCCGGATTGTTGCCATATGCCATACATTTCGGGCGGGACGTCGATCTTCATGATGGCCCGTGGTCGATTTGGTGCGCCAGCCCGCGGGTGGCCGTCTCGATAGCTGAGGTGTAGCGGGCGTTGACGGTGCCTAATCGGTCAATGATCACGATGGGGTCTACTAGGTGCTCTTGGATGAGCGCCTGGACGAAGTTCTGGTCCTTGGCACGGAATGCGTAGAGTTTGGCCACGCACAGGTCTTCTTCGTCCAGGCACCAGCCGATGAATTGGGGGTGACCGGAGGG
>NZ_DATJYB010000356.1:0-15104 GCF_035499775.1 Mycobacterium sp.
CCCGCAGCAGCGCCACGATCTCCTCGTCACTGGCCCGGTCCACCGCCGCCTCTGGCTCATGCAACCGATGCCGCGCCCGCATCCGCCAGGCAATCCGATGCTCCTCACCGCGAGCCTGCGCGGGCAGGTCACGCTCGTCGGCCAGCTCATAGATCAGCGACATCAACTCGCCCGGCGCCTGCCCGGATGTCACCGCGTGGGCGACGAACCCCCGCACCGCGGTCAGCACACCGTTGATCCGCCGCGCCCCACGCGCCGGCTCCACACCCGGACCAGCCAGCACCTGCCCACCCACCACGACCTCGACACCGCTGCACTGCGGTCCCGCGTGGCGCAGCCAGGTGATGAACAGCCCCAGCGCCGCCACGCCGTCATGCCAGTGCCGGCCGGTGCGAACACACCAACGCAGGAACAACGCGATCCCGCCCGCATACGACCTGGTGGTCAACTCCGAGCCATCACGACCGAACCGGACATGCCGCAAGAACGCGTCCGCTTCAGCCACCACCGCCAAGTCCTCGTCGAGCACCGTCCAGTACCTCACCCCGGACGGCAACATCACCGGAAACGCCCGCACCCTGATCTCCTCTCGCAGCAGGCCATCAATACGACTACCAGCCACGAGCACCACAGCCCGGGAGATGTGTTGCAGAACCGGCCCGTGTCGCCGGTCTATGCAACGTCACACAACAGGTCGGCTAACCCCAGAAAAAGGCGGCGATTGTTGTACCAATCGACCCACTCCATGGTCGCGTACTCCACGTCGTCGATCGTGCGCAACGGACCGGTCGGAAATGGGGTACCACGACGGACGCCGCGATCCCTTCCAGAACAAGGGTTTCCGCGAACGCTATAGATGTATGCAGCGACTTCGCGCCGACACCGACCTTCGGGCCGATCGCCTGGCAGGCGGCATACACCGAGCGGTAATCATCGAGGTGATCGAGCACCATCTTCACCGCACGCTCATGCTGCTCGACTGGGTAGTGCTTGGACATGATCAGCATCCTTCTCACAGAAGGAAGCGGCATCAAACCCGAGACGGTTGACACTGCCGAAGTGCAGCGGCACCTCAGCGTTGCTCACACCGGTTCGTCAATGTCGCGGCCGCCGGCCAGGTCGCCACATTCGACCTTGTCCACGTCAGTACGGCTACGCAGGTACGCGCCCGCGCCGGTATCTCCGAACATCGCGGCCAGCACAGCGGGCCAGTGACGCCGGGCGATGACGACGGGATGTCCCGGTCGGTCATCGAAGTATGCGCGAGCAAGTCCGCTACCAGATACCAACGCGCGCTGGATAACTCGGCGCACCACTGCCCGCCCGACATCGGGGGTATCGATCACATGCAAGACCGCGTAGTCAGCGGTCAGCCGGTCAGCCTGCGCCAGCCCGGTACGTACCGATGCGCTGAGGCCCTCGTCCCAATCCGGCGCAATGACCGTGGTGACGCCGGGCGGGGCCGCGACGTCGGCGGCACCGAGCACCAGAACGACGTCGCCGCAACCGCCGTCGTGCAATGCGCGCACCGCGATGTCCAGCCAACCGTCAACAAGCACCTTGGGCTTTCCGTAGCGTCGTCCCGCGCCGGCGGCCAACAGCACTCCGACGATGCGGCCAGTCATTGCGTGACGTCGTCCGGTGTACCAGCGCCGAGATCAAGGCCGATCGTGCCCACCAGCCAGCTCGGTTCGGGGTCGGTGAGGCCCACGCCGCGCAATCGGTCCAGCCGATTGTCATGGGTGCGGGGTGAATTCACCGCGCCAACGTAGCAGAGCATGGGCAACCGCAGCGCCACCGGCTAAGACCCTGCTTCGCGCAGTCGTCGATGCGTCTCGTCGAGTTTGTCGCGAATGGCTTTCTCGCGCTCGAGGTGCTGACGGTGCAGCTGTTCGATCAGCTCGCGCGTCGGTTTCTTTCCTTTGTAGTCAGGATGATGGCGGTAGCAGAGCAGAAACTGGCCGCCGGCCGCAGGATGGGTGCCAACGCGCCAGCAGCCCTGCTGATGGCAGTTGAACTTGCGGTTTAGCTGGTACACGCCCGTGACGGCCGCGCCGACGATGCTGAACTCGGCAATGTCAGAACCGAACCCGGACCAAAAGGCATAGTAGGGACCGGACATGTCGATAATTCCGGTGTGGACGGCCAACCAGTGGTTGACCGAGCGCGCGTTGAGCATCCAGGCGACAGCTCCTACCAGGACGGCAAAAACCGACGCCACGAGAACGATCAGTCGCGCTCTCATGTCGGCCTCGCCCAACGTGATTCACGATCATGTGGTGACGAAAATCCGGTTCGGCATGAATGCGTGGGCTGTTGCTTCGCCATGACTGTCTATTCTGCGCCTACGCCCGTAGGCACAGCGATCCGACAAGGGCTATGTGACGATCTGAGCCGAGCTTCACCGTGGGTTCACAGCACGCCATTGGCGCACCGCTGCGATCGCTGTCTTGAGCCCGCGGCGGCGCCCGGTCACTCGGTCCGTCGCGGCGAAACCGGGCTCGAGTTGAGCGAACATCCGCTCGCTGCGGGTTTCCGGGGCGTCGTCGGCGGTGTCACGCAAGCACTTGTCCGGCAGCGACAGTTTGGCGATCGTGCGCCACGTCTTGCCGTACTGCGTCAGGAAAGAGGCTGTGGTGTAAGGCAAGTCGTACTTGTCGCACAACGCGCGCACTGGCACCGAGACCTCGTGCAGCCGGTTGCTGGGCAGATCGGGGAACAAATGATGTTCGATCTGGTAACACAGGTTGCCGCTCAGGAACCGCAGCACGGGCCCGGCTTCGAAGTTGGCGCTACCCAGCATCTGCCGCAAATACCACTGGCCTTTGGTTTCGCCGATCATGTCGGTCGTGGTGAATTTCTCAGCACCATCAGGGAAATGCCCGCAGAAGATCACCGCGTTGGCCCAGACGTTGCGGATGACGTTGGCCAATATGTTGGCCTTCAGTGTCGATTTGTAGCTCGCCGCGGGTGACAGCGAGGTGACCGCCGGGAACGCGACGTAGTCCTTGAACAGCTGGGCGCCGGCCTTGGTTGAGAACTCACGGGTCCGCTCGCGGGCGATGTCACGCTCCGGGCCGGCCGTGAAGACCTTCTCGAAATCGACTGTCTGCAAACCGATTCCCCACTCGAAGGCAAGCGCCAGGAGGACGTTGTAGAGCACGTTGCCGAGGTTGTAGCCCTGCCAGGGCTGGTCGCGGGTGACTCGCAGAATGTAGTAGCCCACATCGTCATCCATATCCAGGATGTTGGTGTACTTGTGGTGCTGATGATTGTGGGCGGAACGCCAATGTTTTGACGCCGCACTCATGTCCCACTCCCATGTCGACGAGTGGATCTCGGGATCGTTCATCCAGTTCCACTGGCCGTGCATGACGTTGTGACCGATCTCCATGTTCTCGATGATCTTGGCCAGACCGAGAGTCACGGTCCCCGCCCACCACGCCGACCGCTTCGAGCTACCGGCCAGCAGGATCCGGCCGGCTACATCCAGGGCACGTTGCGCGGCGATGGTCCGGCGGATGTAACGGGCATCGCGCTCGCCAAGTGAATCCTCGACGTCCTGGCGGATCGCGTCCAGCTCGACGGCCAAACTGTCGATGTCGGTGTCAGTCAAATGGGCGAAGGCTGGAACGTCAGTAATCGCCATGGTTTCCCCCCTTGGTCTCCTGAGGACCTCAGCGTTGATCTGCCGTCGGCATCTGCCCAGTCGGCGGGTGAGGCCACTCCACTCGAGCGGGTAACGAAGCTAACGATTGTGCGGTTCCTTCTCGGTGACGGACTTACTCGATTCATATGTCCGCGAGGTAATCCACACATATTGGCGCGTCAACGCGGTTCTTTTGGCGACTGTAGCGCGCCGAGATGAGCGGCGCCTTGGTACAGCATAAGGTGCGGTTGAGCGATGGTGGTGCCAGGCTCGGCGGCATGTCCGCCCGCGACAGCTATCGGCAACTGGCAGGAGCTGCGCGGTCGCCTCAACCAGCACGTTTGGCTCGAGCGGCATCTTCTAAGGTTCGAACACCAGCAGCGGTTTGCCCCCATGTGCGGGAGCCTCGGCCAAATAGACGGCTTCGTTGAACTGTTCGACGGGGATCGGCTGACCCTCCGGCACGCGCAATGCGCCGCTGTCGGCGAGCTGAACGGTCCGGTCGATCGTCTCGGCCACCCGATCCTTCGGGGTCTCGGTGAACCAGCGGAACAGCCAGAACCCCCGAACGGTCTTGGTTTCGTAGATCAGCGAACGCGCGAAGACAGGGATGGTGAGTTTGTCGGGATCAGTTTGGCGGTGCGTGGACAGCGCACCATACACGACCAGTTCGCCGCCCCGTGCGAGCGCCCGCGACACGTCCGCACCCACCTGACCGCTGACACAGTCGATCGCCTTGGACACGCCGTCGGGGCCAGCGAGCTCGGCCACCCGCTCGCGCAGGTCTTCATCCTCCGTGCAGATCACCGCGCTGCCTCCCAGTGCGAGGATGCCCTCGACAGCCGATCGACGGCGGACCACGTTGAGCGTCTTGAAGCCGACGTGCGTTCCTAGTTGGATGACCATCTGGCCGACGGTGGAACCGGCCGCCGTCTGCAGCAGCCACTCACCGGATCGAACATCGAGCTGCTCACCGGTCAAGATCACAGCGGTGAGCGGATTGCTGAGAATCTGGGCGGCCGTGGAATCGCTCATGCCGGCGGGTACAGGCAAGACCCGCTCGGCATCGGCAACGACGTACTCCTGCCACGTACCCGTCACTCCGATCGTGACGACGCGTTGCCCGATGGTCAGACCGTCTGTGCCGCTGGCGAGTTGATCGATCACCCCGACGGATTCGATTCCGGGCACCGTGGGGAACTCCGGAGTGAATCCATATCTGCCGCGGATGGTATGCAGATCGCTGGCCTCGACCGGCACCGCTGTCACTCGGATCCGGACCTGGCCGGGACCCGGCGCCGGAATCGGGCGAGTCTGCAGGTGCAGAACCTCGGACGGCTCGCCGACCGTGTCAGCGACGACAGACCGCATACTTCTCATCTTCCGGGCGCTCCTTCGGTCCGATCCAGATCTCCAATGCTCCTACCACGGAGGCGTTGTTGGGGTCTAGACCCACTCGGTGCGCAGCGCCTCGCGCCGCTGTGGCGGCAGCCCCACCGCCCGCTTGCGCCCGGTCAGCCAAATCGATCGCCTATGTCGTGCTGATCGTCTACCGCGTAGTCTGGGAAGAGCCCGGTCACGGCGTTAGGCCCGTCGTGGTGATTCCCCCGAACGCGCTGGTCACCGCCAGCTCAACGATCTCGAGAAAGTCCCCGTAGGGCCAGTCGCAAGGCCACCTGTAGCGCTCGTTCACATTTCAAGTGAAAGGTGCATGATGCCACACATAGTGATGACAGTATCGGGATCCAATGTCGACATGTGGAACACCGCGTCGCCGCAACCCGCCGGCGTGGCTGCCGCACTGGCGGCGGCGTTTCCAGACCTGTTCTACTGGCAGCCTGTCGGTAACTATCCGGCCAGCGTGTTCCCTATGGGTCCAAGCGTGAACGACGGTGTCGCCGAGCTGAATAGACTTTGCACACAAATAAATCCGCCAGGCGGTGAGCCGTCGTATCCGGAAAGTTCCATAATCCTGCTTGGGTATTCGCAGGGCGCGATCGTCGTGTGCCAATTTCTGCACACGATAGCGTGGCTCAATCCACAGATCGCGAATCGCATTGTCGCGGTGGGTGTTTGGGGAAATCCCCTCAGGCTACCGGGATTCGCTTCAGGCAACCAGTTCGCGGGATGGCCGATGCCGGCCAACGTAGACGGTGTTGTCACGGGCGGCATTTCAGGTCCACTCTGCATGATGCCGGCAGACGTTGCACCACACCTACTCACGCCGGTCACCCATTTCTGGGGAGATTTCGTCAACACGATCGGAGTCGGTAACGACATCTACGCGGATGCCCCTGTCGGGCCCAACCCATGGACAGCCGAGGCGGGCCCGGGCGTCATCGAGACACATATCTACAACATCGTCCAAAATGCAACTAGTCCAAATATTTTCGCGATCCTGCGTGACGCATTAAAGCTTGTGACCCCGAAAACATCGGTAAGCCAAATCATCTCCGTAACAGAAGCAATCTATAACGGCGGAATGTTCCTGGCGGCCGGTCCCAATGCAGCTCACTACACCTACGACACAGGACCGATATATAACTTCATAGCTATGGCGGGCCAGGAGACGCCACCGTTCACCACCGGCCAGGTCTGACGGCGCACTCACCGGAACTTGTTGTCACAGAGCTTGATTCGGTGATCGCCGGCCACGTTCGTTCGGTGGACAGAACGGAGCATGAATGTCCTATCCCCAACCATCGGTCAATCGCGGGGCGCGAACGGCCGATGACGACGGCTATGTGATGAATTCGGCCGGGACGGACTTCGAAAACGCCCGGCTGCGAAACCTGCAACAAGCCAGTGATTCGTGCACTATCGGTCATCTCGACGCCATCGGAGTCGGCCCGGGATGGCGCTGTCTGGAGGTCGGGGCCGGTGCAGGTTCGATCGCCAGCTGGCTTGGGACCCGGGTAAGCCCGACAGGATCATTGTTGGCCACCGACATCAACGTCGATCGCCAGGACAATCTCCCCGGCAATGTCGAGGTGCGTCAACACGACATCGCACACGATGAATTGGAGCCGGCGGCCTATGACCTCGTGCACTGTCGTTTCGTCCTCAACCATCTCGCGGATCCCGCTGCTGCACTGAAAAGGATGACAGCTTCCGTCGCGCCCGGCGGCTGGCTTGTTCTGGAAGAAGGCGACTTCGGGCTCATCGAATTCGCCGGTGCAGGAGAGTCTGCCCGAGCAACCGTAGTCCTACACACGCTCTTCGCGCAGTGGGCAGCCGCGGGATCGTCAAGAGTTTCTTCGGCTGGCAGCTGCCCGGGCTGGTACTTGCCCTCGGCCTCGAATCGTTCGGCGTTGACATCTCCACGCCCACCGGGGGCCCGGTCATCCTGCTTACGAGGCGATTCGCCTCGCCTGGCCCTCCCTTCGAGCTGGATTCGCAGCGACCGGCACTACCGAGGACGACCTACGCTGCGTTGACATCGCTCTCGCCGATTCCGCCTTCGTCGTCGGCATCACCACCGTCCGTGTCTGGGGCAGGCTGTCGCGGTAATCTGCCGCAGTAGGTATTAAGGCGGTGGGCAGCAGCCCGCTGGCGTATGCGAGATACAAGGCGCATTTGTATCCCTACAAGAACGTGGCTGCTACTGCGACGGCATCGGTAGATGAAAGATCAACGCCATGAACACTTCAAACACCAACCAAACCCATCACACCACGACAAGCAGCGCACGTCCCACGGGAATCGGATTGCAGCGCCGCAGCATGGCCGCCGTTCTGCTGGCCACGGCGATCACCGCGTCCGCCGTCGGTCTCGCCGCGACGGGATACGCCGACACCGGCCAGACGCCGGCGCAACTGCAATCGCTAATTCCCACACCGGCGAACACCCAGCGCACCGACGGCCCGGCCTCCATTCAGAGCGACGGCATCCGGATGCACTTCCTGGTCAACGGATCGCCAACCGCCGTTCTGGACGCATACAAGAACGCGCTCGAGGGTGCGGGCTGGACGGTGACCGTCGCGAACTCAGGTGGCTGGGGAGGCGCCGGCGGCGCCACCTACACCGGGACCCGGGGCGCCGGCTACGGCGTGTTCACCGGCGGAGGCTCCGGAGGCGCTACCGACATCAACGCCTGCGCATGGCCGTCAAAGCCCGCCAACACCAACTGCGGTGGCGACAACCGGCGATAACGACGACTGACTGACCCAACCGCACAACAAACCAGGGGCGGCCCACCAGGGCCGCCCCGTTCAACGTTGACATGACGGGCCAGACAGCAGACCCGTTGTCACAGAACTGAAATGCGCTTTCGCAAACCGTCAGTCAATGCTGTCATGACCTTCTCCGAGCCGTGGCGGATAAGGAATCCGGGCAGCAGGATGGTTGGCTCGACAGTCAGGCCGACCCGCACCCGGGTGCCACCAAGCTCGCGAGTGAGCGTGTACTCGACGTGGCCAGCACTCGAATGTTCCCTCGATGGCATCCCAGACCATCGAGTCCGGTCCCCAGTTGAAATTCGAGGACCTGGCGGCCACGAATACCCAACGCTTTGACAACTGTCGATACGTGATGCGACCGTCCGTCGGGATATCTGTCTATTACGGTCATGTCCTTGTGGATTGCGGACCACGCCGAGAATGCTTCCACGTCCGATAGAACGTCAAGTATCGCGTCCGGCTCAGCATCACTGACGAATGCACGGGATATCTGGACGGCCACACCTCAATGTAGCTTTACCGATTCGGTTGTGGCGCTCCTGGCGACCGAGCGCCTTGCGCCCCCTGAGCAGCGGACCGGAAATGATCGAAATCATCGGTAGCAGTGTAATATTCGACATCCCTGACGCTTGCCGTACCACTAGTCGCCATCGATGAACCGCTGCAATGCGGTTTCGTCTATGCCCCATAGGTCGCGGCTCGAGGCACCGCCGTCGACGACAAGTGTCTGTCCAGTGACGCGCTCGGCAAGGGAAGATGCCAGGAAAAGGACCGCGTTGGCGACATCGCGTGTCCGGGGCGGCGCCAACGGATTGACCGGGTCGACCGCCCACTGGTTGTCGGGCTGATCTTCATTGCCGGTACCGACATTGCCGGGCGCGACGGCGTTGACCCGGATCCCGTGACAGCCCAATTCGGCAGCGAAGGTCTTGACCAACGAGATGACCCCGGCCTTGGCGGCACCATAGGGCGCGTGCATCGTCGCCGCGTGGATGCCGTCGACGGAAGCGATGGCGATAATTGATCCGCCGCGCCGGGTGGCCGCCATCCGTCGAGCCGCCGCCTGAAACACGTAGAAGACGTGACTCAGATTGTTACGCAACGTCCAGTCCCAATCCGAGCACGAAGTATCCAGCACCCCAGCCCATTTGGCACCACCGATGATGTCTACGCAGACGTCGATCGGTCCAAGCGCCGTATCCGCTTCGTCAAAGGCGCGTGCGACATCCGCTTGATCGGTCATGTCCGCGACGATGGGCAGCGCCGCGACGCCGAGGGATCGCACCTCATCGGCGATCTCGTTCGCCCTCGCGGCGTCGACATCCATGCATGCAACCGAGGCTCCGGCTTGGGCGAGTCGCAAGCTGCAAAGCCGTCCGTGGCCTGCACGCTCCGGAATGTAGCCGGCGCCGGCGACAACGGCGATCTTCCCCGCCAGGCCAAGGTCGATCATGTGTTCCTCCGCCGCCTTGTCACCGGGTAGCGAGACGTCGAGCGGGGCGCTGCAGCCTCCACGCCGGATTCGGTCACGCCCCACCTCCCTGCGGCAGCCTTGCCCCGGGGCTGGGAGGGCGCGACCAGCCAAACCCGAGCTGGCGAGCACAAACATTCGGGCCACATCCTAGTGATTCCGATGGCCGTCCGGGTTGCACCATGCAGTTGCGTCAGCCCGGGCGAACTTCCCAAGTATCTATGCTAAAGCGGTGGCTCAGTATTGTTGGCGGGCGCCCGGCTCGCTCGCAGGCTTGGAAGAACAGCGCTGCCATATCGCGCGGTCCGACAAAGTAGCCGTCAGCGTCCCACCAACGGCTGAAGAACAACACGATGCGCTCCTCATTGACCCGCGGGAGCAGGACGCTGCTCAGCCACGTCCACAGACTCGGCGGCGTGTCGCGACACAGCACCAACATGCTCGGAGTTTCCGACGAGTCCGAGTCTCCACCTTGGCTGTTGTACATCCTTACGTAGCGAAAGTGGTTGAGGTCGAAGGGAATTGTCACGTCACGTCGCATCAGGGTGATGGCGCCGTCTTGGTCGACAGAGCAGATCTGCACCGCACTTTTCGGGCGTAGGTAGGCAGCGAGAACCATCAGCAGCACGGCCGCCGTCGCGGGCACAGCTCCGACCAGCGGCAGTTGGACCGTGACCAGCGCCAAGGCCACACCCAAGATCGCCCATACCAACCAGCCCGCCGATTTGAAGTGCAAGAGACCGCTGACGCTGGTGGACATCACAGCCGGTCCCCTCGCCCGCCTCTGGAAGAGGGTCGGCTGGCCCGGGGCGGGGCGACCTCTATACCTGTTTTTGAACCGTGGGTGGAACGACACGACAAGCGCAAAAAGCAGGGCTACGGTTAGGAAACCCCCAGCCACCAAATAGCTCGGCAGCCAACCCGGCATGTTCGATGCCATGGCAGTGATTCTCCTGCCGAACTAGTGTTCTGCCAAGCGGTTTCCGCGCGGGTCGATTTGGTGGTCTGACGCTGTAGCAAACTCCACTTGCCGCCGTGGCCACTCCCGTCCGTTGAGCCGGGCACGGCGGGGCCGGAAAGTGGTCGGTGGCTGGCGATCTGCGGTGGCGGAGGTGCGTGCCAGCCGCGGAGCGGCGTGGGTTTCCACCCGGCGGGGCCACCAGAACCAGCGGCCAAGCAGTGTGGCAACGGCAGGCGTCATAAAGGAGCGGACGACGAGGGTGTCGAACAACAGTCCGATCATTATCGTGGTGCCGATTTGGCCGACAACCAGCAGATCGCTGGTCACCATTGAGCCCATCGTGAAGGCAAACACCAGGCCAGCGGTGGTGACGACCCTGCCGGTGCTGGCCATGGATCGGATGATGCCGGTTTTGAGGCCTGCGCCGATTTCTTCCTGCAATCGGGCGACCAGTAACAGGTTGTAGTCCGATCCGACGGCCAACATGACGATGACCGCCATCACGAGCACCAGCCAGTGCAAGGGCATATGCAGAATGTGCTGCCAGATCAGGACGGATAACCCGAACGCGGAGCCCAACGAGAGGGTGACCGTCCCGATGATGACCACGGCGGCGACCGCACTCCGTGTGATGGCCAGCATGATCAGGAAGATCAGGCAGAGCGACGCAACGACCG
Source organism: Mycobacterium sp. (assembly GCF_035499775.1). Taxonomy (GTDB): domain Bacteria; phylum Actinomycetota; class Actinomycetes; order Mycobacteriales; family Mycobacteriaceae; genus Mycobacterium. Next base: position 10,937 of record NZ_DATJYB010000356.1, read on the forward strand.
CAATCATGAGGTCGTACCTGGAGCCCTCTTGGATGTCCTTATACGTGGACGCTGTGCCGGATAGGTAAATATTCGCGCCATCCAAGGGAGTTCCCTTCACGGCCTCATCGGCGGCCTGCATGATCCGGTCGACGTGCGAGATGCCTTCGGCGGTTTCGGGATTGCCCTTGTGGGTGATGACGAACCGCGCTGATCTGGCGTCGGGAGACAGAAAAAGCTTCAGACCCCGCTGGAAGTCCGGATTTTCGAAGGCTTCCGGTGGAAGGTAGAACAGATCGTCGTTTTTGGTGGCGTCGAACACTCGCCCCATGGTGGTCACGTTCCGGGTCATGTCGTCCATCTGCGTGACGAATCCCGAGAAGGTGCTTGTCATTGTCTGGGTAAGGCCCTTGACGGTCTTCATCGTTGCGATCAGCGGCGCGAACTGCGCAAGCATTTGCGGTGTGAGCGTGTCGAGTCGACCCAGGTCGTCAACCAGGTTGCCGACATCCTCGCTGAGCTTGTCGACACCATCCATGGCATCGAACAACGACCGCATCGACCAGCAGACCGGAATGTCGAAACAGTGGCGTTCCCAATAGAAGTAGTTACGTATAGGCCGCCAGACGTCGTCGAAATCGGCTATGTGGTCTCGCAATTCGGTAGTGTTGGCCTGCATCTGCTCGCCGCGGATGTTGATGTCATGCGTGACAACGGTGAGCTGTCGCGTCAAATCTTGCATGCGCTCGGTGACGTCGATCATGTGTTGCAGTTCATCGGTCATCTTGGTCATGTCGGCGACGCGGTCCTTGAGATACCGCAAGTTCTGGATCGTCTCGGCGCCTTGCATGCTGATGTGGAAAGGGATCGAGCTGTGGTCGATCGGAGCACCCAACGGCCTGGTAACGCTTTGCACACGTGCGACGCCGGGAAGATGGAAGACGCCCTTGGCGATCCTGTCCAACAGCAGCATGTCCGCCGGGGTACGCAGGTCGTGATCGGTCTCGATCATCAGGAGCTCCGGTTCCATGCGGGCTTGCGGAAAGTGACGGTCCGACGCGCTGTAGCCAAGGTTGGACGGTGTGTCCTCAGGTAGATATCGGCGTTCGTTGTAGCTGGTTTGATATCCGGGCAACGCGAGCAACCCGATCATCGATATCAGCAGCGTGCCGAACAGTACCGGGCGGGGCCATCGGACCACGACAGTGCCGATCCGGCGCCAACGGCGCGTCGTTGTTTTACGTCTGGGATCGAACGCCCCGGACCGGCCGGCGACGGCGATCATTGCCGGTGCAAGGGTAAGCGAAGCCAAGATCACCACGACTAAACTGATGCAACACGATGCTGCCAAGGTATTGAAGTACGGAAGCCTGGTAAAGCTCAGGCAGTACACCGCTCCGGCAACGGTCAAGCCTGATCCCAGGACCACGTGCGCAGTTCCACGAAACATGATGTAGTACGCGGCTTCTCGGCCTTCGCCGGCTGTGCGCGCCTCCTGGTAGCGGCCGACGAGAAAGACGATGTAATCCGTAGAGGCCGCTATGCTCAGTGCGACAAGGACATTGACGGCAAAAGTCGACAGCACGATGACATCGTGAAAGGCGAGCGCAGCGATGACGCCGCGCAGCGCAAGCAGTTCGATGCCGACCGTAACCAGCGTGAAGAGGACGGTCAAAAATGAGCGATACGCCAATAACAGCATGATCGCGATCACCGCGATGGTGATGCCGGTGAGCTTTTCGAGGCTACGGTCGCCGTAGATAACTCGATCCGCGTTGTTCGGGCCCGGACCGGTCACGAAGGCCTTGGTCCCCGGCGGCGCCGGGACGCTTGCCACGATGCGTTGGACGGCGGCGACCGACTCGTTGGCCCGCGAGCTGCCTTGGTCACCGGCGAGATTCAGCTGGACATATGCGGCTTTGCCGTCGGTGCTCTGCGAGCCCGCTGCGGTCAGGGTGTCGCCCCAGAAGTTCTCGATGTGTTCGACGTGGGCCTTATCTTCGGACAGCTTGGCGATCAGCGTGTCGTAGAACCTGTGGGCGTCATTGCCCAGCGTGTCGTTGCCTTCCAGGACGACCATTGCCGTGGTGTCGGAATTGAATTGCTGGAAGTCTTTGCCGATGCGTTTCATCGCGGTCAGCGATGGGGCGTCGCGGGGACTGGACGAGACCGAGTGCGTCCTGGCGACCTCTTGCAGCTGTGGCGCAACGATATTCAGCACGACGGTCAGTGCCACCCAGAACAGAATGACGGGTAGCGACAACCGCCGGATCATCCGGGCGGCAACAAACGCTTGCCCGGCTGGATGTTCGGTACTCACGCTGATTTCACTAAGCAGCTGGCCTGAGCGTCACGGGCTTTCACCATGCGCTCGTCGCGGACCACGCCATTGACGGTGATGCGACAACCGAGGGTCTCACTGTCGCCCTGGGCCACTACGTCGGCAACCACCGCGGGCAGTGTGGTCACGATCATGAGCGCCCACGGAATCGTTACCTGAACGACCTCTTGCGGCTGAGCATCGGCATCCAAATAGTTGATCGTGGCGACAGACCCCGTCGGGCCCAAGACCTCTAGGAGAACGTGCTTGGGATTGAACGCGATGATCGCGTCAGCGTTGCCAGCACCTGAAACATGTTGATGTGAGCCGAATACCCCGTGCAGCCGCCAGACGACGCTAGCTCCGACTGCCACGACGACGACCATGACGATCGGTATCCAGACACGTCTGATAACGCTGATCATTGAACTCGCCCAATCAATGTCGTCGGCCGCGCCAGACCCTGCCACCTTGCGGCTGCATCAAAAAGTTTCATCACGCCGTCCCGTCAAAGCTGGCTTTGCTGATGGTCCACAGCGATGACCAGGTGCATTATCGGCACGGCTCGGCGAATCGGGCTTCAGTACTCGACTACTTAACTGCCGCTCGCATCACGCTGCGGACGCGACAAGGCGCGAGGAGGGCGTCGAACACGAATATCGCGTCGATACAAAAAGGCCTGAGAGTGCCACACGACGTTGCGCGTGACGACTGCCTCACCGGGCCTGTCCGCCTGGTGTGGCGTTCCGCCGGTCCCGGAGAGTGCCTGAACGTCCGAAGACGAGTCACTAATGCGTCAACGCCGAGGCGTTCATTAGGGCGGAGATTCGTTCGGGCTGCCGTATCGCATCGTCCAGACGGGTACCTGGCCCTGCACGTATTCGTTTCCGTCCCAAGGGGTCCCGCAGATATGCAGATATGCGTACGGCGTTCGGTCGAACATCACCCATGCGCCGGCATCTCGTACGGTGTTCGGGAGGCCGTCACGCGCCGCATCGTATGGCCAGATGATCATCCAGTGCGGGCCGATGGGGATGGCAGGACTTGATTTGTCGAACGGATCGGTATTGCTGTGTTGCGTTGCGCCGCAAAGCATGTAGATGATCCCTGGGGCGGTATTCGTCGGAGCCGGCTTGCCCGCCATGATATCTCTCATCCATTGCAGCCCCATGGGATCCGCGCACATGGGCACGTTACCGATTTCATTCTCATCACCCGGGAAACACACCCACTGGTTGGTGCCTTGACGAAGCACTACAAGATTGCCTTGCGCATCCATGTCCGCAACCGTGGCGTCGCGGGTGATGCGAAAAGGCCCCGAGGACATCGCACGCGATATTTTGGCGGCCAGTATCTGTTCGTCTCTGTTGGCCGGAAGGGGTTGTCCGGCATGCAAGCTCGTAATCGCGCTGTTGCTGTAGCTCCCCGGCGCACCACCTGCGTCAGCCACGCCACCCACGGACTGCTGCTGACTAGATTCACTATCGGCCATGGCGTGCTCCTCTCGAACGCAATTTGTGGCCCGGCCGGCTCCGGTCCGGGCCGCCGCGAGGGCGACCTCGAGCAGATTGCTCATTGCTGCTCCGTGACTAGGGTGTGCCTTCCCAATGCTTGGCGAGATACGTGCCAGCGAACCTCTCCAACATCACGCGGGACAGGACCAGCACAGAACTGCGCGGCCGGTGATTCACCACAAGGCGCTGGGCCTGCCCGGCGGCATTGAAAACAACCAGGACGATGACGTATAGGGGCACACCGCGGACCGATGCGGTGTAGTCCTCGAGGAAACTGTTTTCCCGCACGGGCCGGCGTAGCGGAACTCCTGAAACTCGTAGATCTCTTTTGCGGCGACCACCACTTCATGGACCG
>NZ_DATJYB010000357.1:0-5107 GCF_035499775.1 Mycobacterium sp.
TTTGACGGCGTGGTATGGGCTGTCGGTGCTGGCCGGTCTGCGGGGCGGGCAGCGGGTGTTGGTGCATGCGGCCACCGGTGGGGTGGGGATGGCGGCGGTGCAGCTGGCCCGGTATTGGGGTGCGGAGGTGTTCGCTACGGCCAGTCGCGGTAAGTGGGACACGTTGCGCGCGATGGGCTTTGACGATAGTCATATCGGTGATTCGCGGACCGTGGAGTTCGAGCAGAAGTTTCTGGCGGCCACCGATGGCGCCGGGGTGGATGTGGTGCTCAACTCGCTGGCCGGTGAGTTCCTGGACGCCTCGCTGCGGTTGCTGACCCGCGGGGGGCATTTCGTCGAGATGGGCAAAACCGACCTACGCGACCCGCAACTGGTGGCGGTCGAGCATCCGGGTGTGCAGTACCGGGCGTTTGATCTGATGGAGGCCGGCTCGGACCATATCGCTGCGATGCTGCACGAGTTGATGGGGTTGTTCGGCAACGGTGTGTTGACGCCGTTGCCGGTCAAGACGTTTGACGTGCGCAGTGCTGCGGGGGCGTACCGCTATGTTTGCCAGGCCCGTCAGATCGGCAAGGTGGTGTTGACCGTGGCCGAGGGTGGTGGGCTGTCCGGGTCGGCGGTGGTGATCAGCGGGGGCACGGGGATGGCCGGTTCGGCGGTGGCCGAGCATCTGGTGAACCGTTATGGGGTGGCGCATGTGGTGTTGGTCAGCCGCAGCGGGGCTGGTGCTCAGGGCGTGGCGGAGTTGGTGGCCCGGTTGGAAGAGGCCGGGGCGGCGGTGTCGGTGCTGGCCTGTGATGTGGCCGATCGTGAGGCAGCGGCGGCGTTGTTGGGCGGATTGGATCCGCGGTATCCGCTCAGGGGGGTGTTTCATGCCGCTGGGGTGCTCGATGACGGGTTGATCGCGTCGTTGACGCCGGGGCGGGTGGATACGGTGTTGCGGGCCAAGGTCGATGGCGCCTGGAATCTGCATGAGCTGACCCGGGATTTGGATTTGTCGGCGTTCGTGCTGTTTTCGTCGATGGCCGGCATCGTCGGCGCGCCGGGGCAGGGTAACTATGCGGCGGCCAACAGTTTCCTCGACGCGCTGGCCACCCACCGGCGCGCCCAGGGGTTGGCCGGGCTGTCGGTGGCCTGGGGACTGTGGGAACAGGCCAGCGCCATGACCCAACACCTCGCCGACCGAGACAAGGCCCGCATGAGCCGCGTCGGGCTGGCGCCGCTGTCCACCGCGCAGGCGTTGCAACTGTTCGACGACGCGATGGTCGCCGATCGCGGCATGATCGTGGCCGCCCACCTCGACGCGACAGGGCTCAGCGCCAGTGGCGTTGTGCCGCCTGTGCTTCGCGACTTGGTGAGTCGTCCGGGTCGACGGCTGGTCGCGGATACTGACAGCGCAGCCTCCCTCTCTGGGTTGGCGACACGGCTGCAAGGGCTGACGCCCGAGCAGCGTCACAGCCAGTTGGTCGAACTGGTGTGCACCAACGCCGCAACGGTTTTGGGTCGTCCCATCGCCGATGTCGGCGCCGGGGTGGAGTTTCAAGAGCTGGGATTCGATTCGCTGACCGCCGTCGAACTGCGCAACCGGCTCAAAAACGCTACCGGACTGACCCTTTCGCCGACAGTGATCTTCGACCACCCGACGCCGAGCGCCCTGGCCGAGCACGTTGACGAACAGCTCAGCTCCGCGGCGATCCCCACCGGCGCACCCGGCAGCGAGCCAGACACATTGGCTCGTTTCAACGACGTCGCACGCGAGCTGCAAACACTGGTCAACCAACCAGACTGGACCGAGGACGACAAAGCGCGGCTGAACGCCCGGATCCGAACCATCCTGGCCGACCTCACCACCCCACAGGACACCCCCGAGCCGTTCGATGACAGCATCGACAAAGCCACCGAAAGCGAGCTCTTCGCCATCCTCGACGAGGATTTCCCGGTATGACCGCAACGAGTTGACGTGTCACCGACAGACGTAGCGATCATCGGACTCGCATGCAGGTTCCCCGGTGCCGGCAACCCCCGAGACTTCTGGTGTCTGCTCCGGGACGGTAACGAAGCCGCGAAGTTCGCCCTTGACAACGTCGCCGAGTTCGACGCCGACTTCTTCAACCTGTCCCCGCGCGAAGCCTGCGCGTTGGACCCCCGCCAGCGACTGGCGCTCGAACTGACGTGGGAACTGCTGGAAGACGCGTGTTTAGTGCCGGAAACCCTATCCGGAGAACAGGTTGCGGTTTATCTCGGCGCGATGAACGACGACTACGCGTACCTCACGGTTCGCGACGCTCCGGACCACCTCGATCATCACTCGTTCGCCGGCATCAGCCGCGGAATGATCGCCAACCGGATCTCGTACGCCTTTGGCATGCATGGCACCAGCATGACCGTTGACTCCGGTCAATCGTCGTCGCTGACGGCAGTTCACCTCGCCTGCGAAACGCTGCGGACCGGTGCGTCCCCGCTGGCCATAGCGGGCGGCATCCACCTCAACGTGGCACCCGAAACGGCGATGTTGGAAACGGAATTCGGCGCGGTGTCCACTTCGGGCCACACCTACGCGTTCGACGAACGCGCGGACGGTTACGTGCCGAGCGAAGGCGGTGGCCTGGTCCTACTGAAACCGTTGCGCGCGGCGCTTGACGACGGAAACCGGATCCGCGCAGTCATTCGCGGCAGCGCGGTCGGCAACGCGGGGCACAGCGCAGCCGGGCTGACGGCACCGTCGGCGGCGGCGCAAGTCGACGTCATCGGGCGCGCCCTGTCCAGCGCAGGCCTGGATAGCACCCAGGTCCACTACATCGAGGCGCACGGAACGGGCACCGAAATCGGCGACCCGATCGAGGCCACGGCACTCGGGGCGGTATTCGCCGAGCGCCGCAGCGATCCGCTGCAGGTGGGGTCGGTAAAGACCAACATCGGCCACACCGGAGCCGCCTCGGGAGTCGCGGGCCTGATCAAGACGGTATTGGCCATCGAAAACGCCGCTATCCCAGCAAGTCTCAACTTTGCCGGCGCAAATCCCGTAGTGGTTCTGGAAGACCTTGGGCTGCGGGTCAATACGACGCTCACGGCGTGGCCGGCAGCGGAGCGGAGACGTGCGGGGGTGTCGTCTTTCGGGATGGGCGGCACCAACGCGCATGTGATCGTGGAACAAGCCCCGGCGCCGGACGGCGTTGCGGCCCAGCGTGATGACGACGACAGTGCGGTCGCGTGGGTGTTGTCGGCTCGGTCGCGGCAGGCCTTGGCCAATCAGGCTGAACGATTGCTGGCATGGGCGGGTGCGTACGACGTCTTGGACATCGCCGATGTGGCCTGGTCGTTGGTCACGACACGAGCGGTATTCGAGCATCGGGCTGTGGTAGCAGGACCGGACCGCAGCACCTTGATGGCGGGGTTGGCCGGTTTGGCTGCCGGAGAGCCCGCCGCGGGTGTGGTCGTGGGCCGGGCGCAGTCGATGGGCAAGACGGTGTTCGTGTTCCCCGGCCAGGGCTCGCAGTGGCTGGGGATGGGAGCGGCCCTGTACGGCCGGTTTCCGTCTTTCGCGAAGGCGTTTGACGCGGCGGCAGCTGAGCTGGACGGCCGGCTGCGGTTGCCGCTGCGGCAGGTGATGTGGGGCGGCGACGCGGCGCTGTTGGAGAGTACGGAGTTCGCCCAACCGGCGTTGTTCGCCGTACAGGTCGCGGTGGCTGCGCTATTGCGACACTGGGGTATCGAGCCGGATTTCGTGATGGGTCATTCGGTGGGGGAAATCAGCGCCGCGTGTGTGGCGGGGGTGTTGTCCGTGGCCGATGCCGCGAAGGTGGTGGCGGCGCGGGGACGGCTGATGGCTGAGTTGCCCACCGGCGGCATCATGGTTGCGGCTTCCGCCGGCGAAGCCGAGGTGGCGCCCCTGCTCGGCCGGGGTGTGGATATCGCGGCGGTCAATGGCCCTGCCGCGGTGGTCCTTTCGGGTGAGGCGGCCGCGGTGGGTGCGGTCGCGGATCGGTTGGCGGTCTCGGGTCGGCGCGTACACCGTTTGGCGGTGTCGCACGCGTTTCATTCACCGCTGATGGAGCCGATGGTCGAGAAGTTCGGTCAGGTCGTGGCTGGGGTGTCGGCCGCCGAGCCGCGAATCAAGTTGATATCCAATGTGACTGGTGAGTTGTCCGGCCCGGGGTATGGGTCGCCGCAGTATTGGGTCGAACATGTCCGCCGGCCAGTGCGCTTTGTCGACGGGGTGCGGGCCGCCGAGTCGCTGGGGGCCGGGCTGTTTGTGGAAGTCGGTCCGGGCGCTGGTTTGACCGCCTCGGTCGAGCAGTCGCTGACCGTCGAGCAGGCGATCTCGGTGGTGACCATGGCCAAGGACCGCCCCGAACTCGATTCGCTGCTGACCGCAGTCGGGCAGTTGTTCAGCGTCGGCACGGTTGTGGATTGGCGGGCGATCTTGGGGGGTCTTGGCGGCCGGATCGTGAAGCTGCCGACGTACGGCTTTGCGCGGCAACGGTTCTGGCTGGGCACCGGCGGATCAGCCGGGGGAGAAGGCGCGGGCCAACCGGCCGACCTGGCCGAGCGTTTGCAAGGTTTGGACCCCAAGGAGCAGCATCGGCAGCTAGTGGCATTGGTGTGCTCGCACGCGGCGATTGTGCTGGAACACTCGAGCGGTCACGACATCGACGCCGAACGGCCGTTCCAGGACCTCGGATTCGACTCGATGACCGGGGTCGAACTGCGCAACCGCCTCAAAACCCAAACCGGGTTGGCGCTGTCACGCACCTTGATCTTCGACTACCCCACTCCGACGGCGTTGGCCGATCATCTCGCGCAACAACTCCTCCACGGCCATGGCGCAGAATCCGACGAAGAGAAGATTTGGTCTTCCCTGAGAAAGATTCCGCTGCACGAGCTGCGAAGGACCGGATTACTCGACAAATTACTACTCTTGGCGGGCGGTACCGAAAAGCAAGATCCCGATCCGACCCGCAGCGACGACGTCATCGACTCGTTAAGTCCGGATGCGCTAATCGCGATGGTGCTCAGCGCAGACGAACAGGACGAAGAGCGCCAGTACTGACGAAACCGACTCTTGCGAAACATATTCCGCAGACATCCGCCGGACCTAATGCGACAC
>NZ_DATJYB010000358.1:0-4010 GCF_035499775.1 Mycobacterium sp.
GGCCTGATGGATCTGACGCAGCGGCTGGCCGGGCGGGTGGCGGTGATCACCGGCGGCGGCAGCGGCATCGGGTTGGCCGCCGGCCGCCGGATGGCTGCCGAAGGCGCGACGATCGTCGTCGGCGACATCGACGCCGAGGCCGGTGCGGCGGCTGCCGACGAGCTTGCCGGTTTGTTTGTGCCAGTGGATGTTTCGGACGAGGACGCGGTCAACGCGCTGTTCGACACCGCGGCTTCGAGTTACGGGTCGGTCGACATCGCGTTCAACAACGCCGGCATCTCGCCGCCCGAGGACGACCTGATCGAACACACCGGGCTGCAGGCGTGGCAACGGGTCCAGGACATCAACTTGACGTCGGTGTACCTGTGCTGCCGGGCGGCGCTTCAGCACATGGTGCCGGCGCAGAAGGGGTCGATCGTCAACACGGCCTCGTTCGTCGCGGTGCTCGGGTCGGCGACATCGCAGATCTCCTACACCGCCTCCAAGGGCGGGGTGCTGGCCATGTCGCGCGAGCTCGGGGTGCAATACGCGCGACAGGGCATCCGGGTCAACGCGCTGTGCCCGGGGCCGGTCAACACCCCGCTGCTGCAGGAGCTGTTCGCCAAGGATCCCGAGCGCGCGGCGCGCCGGCTGGTACACGTGCCGGTGGGGCGGTTCGCCGAGCCCGACGAAATCGCCTCTGCGGTAGCATTTTTGGCCAGCGACGACGCCTCGTTCATCACCGCCTCAACATTTCTGGTCGACGGCGGCATCAGCTCGGCCTACGTCACGCCGCTGTAAACCGGGGCTGAGCGGGCACCGACGAGGCGCAGTGACAGCTCCGAAAATGGAGTAGTCGACTACCTAATGGGCTCGACCGTTTGGGCGGATGCTTGGTGCATGACAGATCTGCATGTGCAACCGCAGGTGACAACCATCGAAGGGCGCAGCAAATGAAGTGCCAGGCGGCAGTGCTGCGCGGCGTCGGCAAGAACTGGGAGATCCGGGAGATCATGGAGCATCCCGGGTTTGATGCACACCTCGTTTCGTGTGACCGTGATTCTCCGATCTGATGGTGAGCGTAGTACCTGGATGCACTGTGGCCGGGGGGCCATGATCCATTTTCCTAGGGCCGACTCCCGCCGTCTTTAGCGCGGCACCGGCCCCGCAGGCGCCGTCAAGCGTAGTTTGCTTGATGGCGCCGAGGACCGGTGCATACTTGGCGCATGGCGGGATCGACCAAATCTATTGGGACACATGCCAATGCCTGCCGCGCAACCCTACGTTGGTAGGAGACGCGCGTAGTACTCGGCCTCGGCTTCGGCGGGCGGGCGTCGGCCAAGGCGGTGCATGAGCCTGCTGTCGTTGTACCAGCTCACCCACGCCGAGGTGAGGTTCTCCAGGTCAGAGAGGGTGTCGATAGGCCCACTGCGAAAAGGGGAACCCTCGCGCACACACTCGGTTTTGTAGAGCCCGATCGTGGTTTCGGCCAATCCGTTATCCAGAGCGTCTCCGACGCTGCCGATCGATGGCTTTAGTCCGGCCAACATCAGGGACTCACCGAAATGTATTGCAGTGTACTGACTCCCGGCGTCACTGTGATGTATCGCGTCATCGAACGGGTGGCCTCGGCGGGCGCGGAAGGCCACGGCGTGACGCAGCGCGCGTTCGACGAAGCCGGTGTCTTTTCTCAGCGAGCACTCCCAGCCGGGGATCAATCCGGCGTAGGCGTCGATCACAAACGCGGTATAGCCGAACCCGGCGGTCATCGGCACGTAGGTGAAGTCAGCCACTTCCAGTAGATTGGGCGCGGCCACCCGCCAGCGTCGGCCTACCAGATCTGGGGCGCGGGCCGCGCCCGGATCCGGCTCGGTGGTGCGCGGCGGGCGGCGAGCACGCGTCACCCCGCGCCAGCCGTTGTGGCGCATGATCTTTTCCACCGTGCAACGGGCCACCGGGATGTCTTGGCGTTGCAGATGCGCCCACATCTTCAGGCTGCCGTACAGGCACTCCGGCGGACGTTTACCCTCGGCGTCGGGCTCGTAGTAGCCGGCCAGGATCTCGGTGATCGTGGTGTCCCACAGGGCCCGTTTCGAGGGTGCCGACACGCGGTGCGCCCAGTAGGTGCGTGGGGCGATCTGCGCGCCGTGCACCACCAGTGCCCGGCAGATCGGTGCGACCCCGTAGGCGTCCTTGTGCGCGTCGATGAACTCACAGATCAGCGGTGTCGCGGGTCGCACTCCCGCGCGAAGAAACTCGTTGCCGCCTTGAGGATTTCGATCGTCATCTCAAGCTCGTGGTTCTTGCGGCGCAGCTCACGCAGCTCCCGTTTGTCCTCACTTGACATTCCCGCCGCTTCACCGGCGTCGACTTCAGCTTGCCGCACCCACTTGCGCAGCGTCTCCGCGCTCATCCCCAACCGGCCCGACACCGCCTTTATCGCCGCCCACTCCGACTCATAGTCGTCGCGGTGCTCACGGACCAGCCGCACCGCCCTGACCTTGGTGTTCTCGTCGTACCTGATCGCCATCGCGCCATCCTTCCCTCAAAGGAAGGTGCGCATAAAACCCGGGACGGTTCAGACGAGACTTTTTGTCGTTTGCGGGTACGGTCGGGGTACGGATCAAGTACGGCTGGAAATCGCCCCTGGACGCCGGGGTGACGCCGGGGTGAGGGACACAAAGGCGGCGTTAGCTGAGGCGCGACCGGTGCCGACACGTCGAGTCCACGAGGTGATGTGACTTCGACACTCACGTCCGACGAAGCGGCCGATCAACCAGCACCCGCTGTCCGCCTCGCCACTGAACGACGCGAATCTGATGGCCGGTTTGCACGCCAGTGACCGGGTCGACACGAAACCGCCCGAACAAGGTCGTGGTATCGAGTCGTTGTGACGCGGCCAGCACCGGCAACGACTCAACGGTGCCGGCTTCCTTCACGCAGCGCTGCCAAACGACACCCGCGGCGAAGGCCGCAGCAGCCGGATAGGGCGGCTCACTACCGTTCGCGTCCCGGTATCGCTGGCTGAACCACTCGCTGTTGGGTCCATCCGCTGGATCATCTGTCCCGTCGTCGAACCACTGGCACGGCCCGTAAAGGCGCTCAACCCGATCACCGATGGCATGCCGGAGCTCATCGACCCCGGCGGCAACCAATCCAACTGCACGCCAACGGCGTTCGCTGCCCCACTGCGCGACGGCGACGTCATCCTCGACGGAACCGGCCGATAACAGCACATCGGCCGCCGGGACCTGCGCCAGCACGTCCCTGGCCCGGCCTGGCCGAAAACTGACCGACCGCCGCAGGAGACCGAATCGCCGAGCCGCCACCGCCGCCCCTTCGGCCACCTCGCGGCCGAACCCCGTGTCGACGTGCACTATTACCACCTCCGACCCCTCCCCAAGACCTTCGGCGACAAGGGTTTCCAGCACTGCGGCGAGATAGCGGGAAGCGGGAGACGCCCCGTTGACGACACGCGGATACGCCGGGCGCGCCAGCCGGGCGGTGGCGCCGCCGTGGTTCCAGACGACCCCTGTGCTGGCGGCTGCGGCCGCGAGCGCTGGCCCCGAACCGTAGGGCCCGAACACCACGTCGGGCCGACTAGCCTCGCCGGCCCGTATCGCCGACGCCGCGGAGGGGTGAGCGTCGATGACCTCCAGACCTACTCCGCAACGGTCGGCCCAAAGAGCAAGGGCGCTCGCCCCTGCTTTTCCGAAACGGGCCAGCGGCCCCGACAGTGGGGTAACCAGGACGGCGCGCGCTGCCACGCCCACCCTCCCGTCGTTGAGTATTGGTGCCCTCAAGCGGTCGCTTTTACCGATGGAAGCATGCATCCGGCTGCGGCGGGGAGCAATGGGCGTTAGTTGGCGCGTGCTGGTGACCGTGAGACAGCAATTGGCACCCCAAACTGTGCGAATCGATAAACACGGCCGACCACGTCACTCGGGGAATTATGGTCACTTCGTGAGGCGTCGAACGGTGCTGCGGCTACCCCTGCTGCTGGCGGCAGGCCCTACGCTGACTCAGGTGCC
>NZ_DATJYB010000359.1:0-2353 GCF_035499775.1 Mycobacterium sp.
GGCGCGGCCCGCACCGTCCGGTAGGCGGTGACGTCCTCGATTTCCCAGCCACGCTCGCGCAGCCCTTCGGCCAGCGTTTCGGTGGCGATGTCGGCGCGCGGCAGCAACACGCGGTTAACCGGGTCGAAAACGCTGTCGTAGGGCGGGAAGTCGTCCAGCAGGCCCAGCGAGGACTGTTCCCCGGCCGGCACCAGCTCGGGGCTGATCCCGAAGGCCCGGACCCGGTCGGCCGTCGACTCGCCGACGCAGGCGATCTTCACCCCGGAGAACGCGCGGGCGTCCAGACCGAACTCGCCGAACTTCTCCCACACCGCGCGCACCGCGTTGGTGGAGGTGAACACCACCCATTGGAAACGGCCGTCGACCAGTCCCTTGACGGCGCGCTCCATCTGAGCCGGGCTGCGCGGCGGCTCGACGGCGATGGTCGGCACCTCGATCGGCAACGCGCCGTAAGAGGTCAACCGCTCGCTCATCTCGCCAGCCTGGTCCTTGGTGCGGGGCACCAGTACGGTCCAGCCGTAGAGCGCGCGGCTTTCCCACCAGTTCAGCTTCGCCCGGCTGGCCACCGTCTTGCCGATGGTCACCACCAGGGGCCCGCTCAGCGGGTCCCCGCCGACGGGCGACAATTTCGCGTCGGCGGCGCCCAGAATCGCCGGATCGGTCAATCCCAGCAGCGTGGACTCGACCGAGCGCTGCTGGCAGGTGGTGCCTTGGGCGGTCACCACGCAGGGGGTGGTCTCGGCCAGCTCGTGCTCGATCAGAGTGCGGGCCGCATCCGCCAGATGCGATGCGGTGGCCTGCAGGATCAGCGGCCCGGGTGCGGCGGCCAAAGCCTCCCAGTCCACTTCGCCACGCACGTCGGCAACGGTGTGCGACGAGCCCAGCGGTAGCCCGGCATAGGTCGGGACCGCGCTGGTCGCGGCCAGGCCGGGGATGATCTCGATGTGCAGGTGGGTCCGCGCCACCGCGTTCACCTCGGTGATCACCGAGTCCACCGACAACGGGTCACCCGCCACCAATCGCACCACGTCGGCACCGGCCCGCGCCTCGGCCGTCAGCGTCTTGGCGACCTCGGCCGGGTCTCCCAGCGCCGGACGGATGTCGGGCGCGCCGGGCAGCACGGCCGGCGCGTCGGCAGACCCATCGCCGTTCCCGGCGGGCGCCTCGGCGGGCTCCGGGCCGGAGACGGGTGGCAGGTCCTTGCCGATCAGTGCCAGGACCGCGTCCGGTACATCGGGGTCGGTGAACACCAGGGCCGCGTTCGCCAGCACAGTGGCGGCCCGCGTGGTCAGCAGGCCTGGGTCGCCAGGACCAGAGCCCACGAACGTGATGCGGCCCGGTCTCGGCTTACGCCCTCGCGTCATCATTGTCGCTCCCACGTCAGTCTCAATTAATTTCCTCGCGCCTGACCCATCAGCTCCCGGGCACCCAGCTCGAACAGTTCCGCGGCGACCGAGAGCCCAAGCTCCCGTGCCCGACCGGAACTTCCGACACCGGACGCGCGGATCACGTCGGATCCGTCCAGCGCCGCCACGCAACCGCGCAGCGACAGCTCTTCGAAGACACGGCCCTCCTCATCGATCGACTCGACCACTTCGGCGATCGCGCCCACCGGTGCGGAACAACCGGCCTCCAGTTCGGCGAGCAGGGCTCGCTCCGCGGTGATCGCGGCGCGCGTGTCGGCGTCGTCCAACTCCGCCAGCACTGCCGCCAGGCGGCTGTCACCGGCGCGGCACTCGACCGCGAGCGCTCCCTGAGCCGGCGCTGGCAACATCTGCACCGGCTCGAGCGTCTCGGTGACATCATCGAGCCGGCCCAACCGGGCCAGACCAGCCCGGGCCACCACGATGGCGTCAAGATCACCACTACTTACCCTGTTCAACCTGGTATCTAGGTTGCCTCGTAGGGGGCGGATTTCCAAACCGAGACCCAATGCTCTAAGCTGTGCGGCCCGCCGCGGGGACGAGGTGCCCACCAGCGAACCGACGGGCAATTCTCCCAGCGTCAGCCCGTCACGCGCTACCAGCGCGTCCCGGGGGTCGTAGCGCGGCGGTATCGCGGCGATAGTGAACCTGGAATCCTCGGCGGTCGGCAAATCCTTGTGCGAATGCACCGCCGCGTCGACCCGGCCCGCGACGATGGCCTCACGCAGCGCAGTGGTGAAAACGCCCACGCCGAGACTTTCGATGGGCGCCGACGAGCGGTCGCCCACCGTGCTGATCGTCACCAACTCGGCGGGATGGCCGTTGGCGATCAGGGCGTCTCTGACGACGGCGGCCTGGGTGGTGGCCAGCAAGCTGCCCCGGGTGCCTATCCGGATCACGTGCGCCAATCGGCTACTCGGCGGCGGGAT
>NZ_DATJYB010000360.1:0-2560 GCF_035499775.1 Mycobacterium sp.
TGACCACCTCGCCACCGCAATGGATTCGGGGCGCAAGCACCCCAGACCATAGGATGGACGTTCGTGACCCCCGCCGACCTCGCTGAGCTGCTCAAAATCACCGCCGCAGCGGTGTTGGCCGAGCATGACCTCGACGTGTCCGCGTTGCCGCAGACGGTCACCGTGGAACGGCCGCGCAACCCTGAGCACGGCGATTACGCCAGCAACCTGGCGTTGCAGCTGGGCAAGAAAGTCGGCGCCAACCCCCGCGAACTGGCCGGATGGCTGGCCGCGGCGCTGACCCAGGTGGACGGCATCGCCAGCGCAGAGGTCGCCGGACCGGGGTTCATCAACATGCGGCTGGAGACGTCGGCGCAGGCCAAGATCATCAACGACGTCATCGACGCCGGAAAGACGTACGGCAACTCCGACGCCCTGGCCGGGCACAAGATCAACCTGGAATTCGTCTCGGCCAACCCGACCGGGCCGATCCACATCGGTGGTACCCGCTGGGCCGCCGTGGGCGACGCGCTGGGCCGGCTGCTGTCGACTCAGGGCGCCGACGTGGTGCGCGAATACTATTTCAACGACCACGGCGCCCAGATCGACCGATTCGCCAGTTCGCTGATCGCCGCGGCCAAGGGCGAGCCCACCCCGGCGGACGGCTACGCGGGCAGCTACATCACCGATATCGCCGCGCAGGTGTTGCAGAAGGCGCCCGACGCGCTGAGCCTGCCCGAGCCCGAGATGCACGAAACCTTCCGCGAAATCGGCGTCGACCTGATGTTCGCTCACATCAAGGAGTCCTTGCACGAATTCGGCACTGACTTCGACGTTTACACGCACGAAGACTCGATGCACACCAGCGGCCGTGTCGAGCAGGCCATCGCCAAACTCCGTGAAACGGGCAACATCTACGAAAAGGACGGCGCAACCTGGTTGCGCAGCAGCGCTTTTGGTGACGACAAGGACCGCGTCGTGATCAAGAGCGACGGCAAGCCCGCCTATGTCGCCGGTGATCTGGCCTATTACCTGGACAAGCGGGAGCGTGGCTTCGACCTGTGCATCTATATGCTCGGCGCCGACCACCACGGATACATCGCCCGGCTCAAGGCGGCGGCCGCCGCGTTCGGCGAGGACCCCGCGACCGTCGAGGTGCTGATCGGGCAGATGGTCAACCTGGTCCGCGACGGCCAGCCGGTACGAATGAGCAAGCGGGCCGGCACCGTGATCACGCTGGACGACCTGGTCGAGGCTATCGGCGTCGACGCCGCACGCTACAGCCTGATTCGCTCGTCGGTGGACACCGCGATCGACATCGACCTGGCACTCTGGTCCTCGGCATCGAATGAAAACCCGGTGTATTACGTGCAGTACGCGCACGCTCGGCTGTCGGCGCTGGCCCGCAACGCCGCCGAACTCGGCCTGATTCCGGACACCGGCCACCTCGAACTGCTCAATCACGACAAAGAGGGCACCCTGCTGCGCAGCATCGGCGAATTCCCGCGGGTGCTCAAAACCGCTGCGTCCCTGCGTGAACCGCACCGGATATGCCGCTACCTGGAAGACCTCGCCGGCGACTACCACCGGTTCTACGACTCGTGTCGAGTGTTGCCGCAGGGCGACGAGCAGCCCACCGACCTGAACACCGCCCGTCTGGCACTGTGTCAGGCGACCCGCCAGGTCATCGCCAACGGGCTGGCCATACTCGGCGTCACCGCTCCGGAGCGCATGTGAACGTCCATCCCGCCGGGCCGCGGCACGCCGAAGAGACCCGTCCCGCCAGTAGTCCGCCACGGCCGCAATCCGCCGAGGAGCTGCTGCGGCTGGCCCCGAATGTGTGGCCGCGCAACACCACTCGTGACGAGGACGGGGTGGCCTGCATCGCCGGGATCAAACTGACCGAACTCGCTCAGGAATACGGGACCCCGCTGTTCGTCCTCGACGAGGACGACTTCCGCTCCCGCTGCCGGGAGACCGCGGCGGCATTCGGCGGCGGCCAGAATGTGCACTATGCCGCAAAAGCCTTCCTGTGCAGCGAAATAGCGCGTTGGATCGACGAAGAAGGCCTTTCGCTCGACGTGTGCACCGGAGGCGAGCTGGCCGTCGCGTTGCATGCGGACTTCCCACCGGAGCGGATCACCCTGCACGGCAACAACAAATCGGTCGCGGAATTGACGGGGGCCGTCAAAGCCGGAGTGGGCCACGTCGTTCTGGACTCGATGACCGAGATCGAACGCCTCGATGCCATCGCGGGCGAGGCGGGCATCGTCCAGGATGTGCTGGTGCGTCTCACCGTTGGGGTGGAAGCGCACACCCACGAGTTCATCTCCACCGCACACGAAGACCAGAAGTTCGGGCTGTCGGTCGCCAGCGGTGCGGCGATGGCGGCGGTCCGACGGGTGTTCGCCACCGATCATCTGCGACTGGTCGGTCTACACAGCCATATCGGTTCGCAGATCTTCGAGGTCGACGGCTTCGAACTCGCCGCGCACCGCGTCATCGGCCTGCTGCGCGAGGTGGTCGGCGAATTCGGTCCGGAGAAGACGGCGCAGCTGTCGACCGTCGATCTCGGTGGCGG
>NZ_DATJYB010000361.1:0-7351 GCF_035499775.1 Mycobacterium sp.
TGCAGGACAACCCGATTGGTCCCGGCGACCGGGTGCTGGCCGGATTGTCGGTGGCCTTCGACGCGTCCTGCGAAGAGATGTGGCTGGCCTGGCGGCACGGCGCCTGCCTGGTTCCCGCGCCGCGGTCGCTGGTGCGCAGCGGGATGGACCTGGGTCCGTGGCTGGTCACCCGGGACGTCACCGTGGTGTCGACGGTGCCGGCGCTGGCGTCGCTGTGGCCGGCCGAGGCCTTGGAAGCGGTGCGGCTGTTGATCTTCGGCGGCGAGGCCTGCCCGCCGGAACTTGCCGAGCGACTCGCGGTCGAGGGCCGGGAGGTGTGGAACACCTACGGCCCGACCGAGGCCACGGTGGTGGCGTGCGCGGCCCGGCTGGACGGCACCGGACCGATCAGCATCGGGCTGCCGTTGCCGGGCTGGAACCTCGCCGTCATCGACTCGGACGGCTGGCCGGTCAGCTACGGCGAGGTGGGCGAGCTGGTGATCGGCGGCGTCGGGCTGGCCCGCTATCTGGACAAGGAGAAGGACGCCGAGAAGTACGCCGAGATGGAGACGCTGGACTGGAAGCGCGCCTACCGCAGCGGTGATCTGGTGCGGCTGGAACCCGACGGGCTGTACTTCTGCGGCCGCAGCGATGACCAGGTCAAGGTCGGGGGCCGCCGCATCGAGCTGGGCGAGGTCGACTCCGCGCTGGTCAACCTGCCGGGCGTCAGCGGCGCCGCGGCCGCGGTCCGGCAGACCGCCACCGGCACGTCGGTGCTGGTCGGCTATCTGGTCAGCGCGGATCCGTCGTTCGACATCAGCGCGGCCCGCAAAGAGCTTGCCGCGCACCTGCCCGCCGCGCTGGTGCCGCGCCTGGTCCAAATCGAGGAGCTGCCGACTCGCACGTCGGGCAAGGTCGACCGGGACGCGCTGCCGTGGCCACCACCCGGCGGCGCGGATCCGGAGAGCGCCAACCTGGGTGGCACGGCCGGCCGGCTGGCGGGACTGTGGCAGGATCTGCTAGGCACGGCGATTTCCGGTCCGGAAGCCGACTTCTTCGCCCTCGGCGGTGGGTCGCTGGCCGCCGCGCAGCTCGTCGTCTCCCTGCGCGACCAGTACCCGCAGATCACCGTCGCCGACCTGTATGACCATCCGCGGCTCGGCTCACTCGCCGCATTCCTCGACGAGCAGGAGCCCCCGCCGCAGGTCACCGAGCGGGTGGTGCGACCGACCCCCCGGCTGACCCAGCTGATCCAGACCGCTGCCGCGGTGCCGCTGGCCACGCTGGCGGCACTGCAGTGGGTGACGTGGCTGGCGCTGGGCAACAACGTCGCCCACGCATTGCAGCTGGTGCCGTGGACCGTGGCGGTGAACTGGTGGCTGGTCGCGGTGGCGCTCCTCCTGTTCGTCACGCCGGCGGGCCGGATGGGCCTGGCCGTGCTGTTTGCCCGCGTCTTGCTGTGGAAGGTGCAGCCGGGCACCTATCCCCGCGGCGGGTCGGTGCACCTGCGGGTATGGTTCGCCGAGCGGCTCGCCGAGGCCAGCGGCGCCGAGAACCTGGCCGGCGCGCCTTGGCTGGTGTACTACGCCCGCGCGCTGGGCGCCGATGTCGGGAAAGGCGTCGACTTGCACTCGATGCCGCCGGTCACGGGGTTGCTGACGCTCGGACACCGCAGCGCCGTCGAGCCCGAGGTGGACCTGAGCGGGCACTGGGTCGACGGAGACGTATTCCACCTCGGCAGGATCACGATCGGCGACGACGCGACGATCGCCTCCCGGACCACGCTGCTGCCCGGCGCGGTGGTCGGCAAGAACGCCGACGTGGCACCGGGCTCGGGCGTCGTCGACAAGATCAAGAACGGCCAGTACTGGAAGGGCTCACCGGCAGTGAAATCCGGCCGGGTCAAGCATCCGTGGCCGGACGAGCGGCCGGCCCGGAGAAGCTATTGGGTCGCCGTGTATGGGCTGACGTCGCCTGTGCTCGGCGCACTGCCGCTGATCGCGCTGGCCGCCGGCCTTGCGGTGATCGTGGCGGCCGTCCACCACACCCGCCGCCTGTCGGAGGCGATCGGACCGGCGCTGCTGTGGACGCCGGTGGCGACTCTGGCCGCGCTCGCGATGTATGCGTTGCTGACGTTGGTCGGGGTGCGGATGCTGTCGATCGGGCTGCGCGAGGGCTACCACCCGGTACGCAGCAGCGCCGGCTGGCAGCTGTGGGCGACCGAGCGGCTGATGGACGGCGCGCGCAACTATCTATTTCCGCTGTATGCCAGCCTGCTGACCCCGGCGTGGCTGCGGTTGCTGGGCGCCAAAGTGGGCAGCGGCACCGAGATCTCCACCGTGTTGCTGATCCCCAAGTTCACCGTGATCGAGGACGGCGCGTTCTTGGCCGACGACACCATGGTTGCGTCCTACGAGCTGGGCGGCGGCTGGATCTACGCGGCCAGGACGACCGTCGGCAGGCGCGCGTTCCTCGGCAACTCCGGCATCACCCAACCAGGCCGCCGCGTGCCCGACAACGGGCTGGTCGCGGTGCTCTCGGCGACACCCCCCAAGGCCAAGCGCGGCTCGTCCTGGCTGGGCAGCCCGCCGATGCGGCTGCGCCGGCGCCCCGCCGAGGCCGACGAGGAAACCACCTATGACCCGCCGCCGCGGTTGAAGGCGATGCGTGCGGCGGTAGAGACGTGCCGGCTGCTGCCCACGTTCGTCGCGGTCGCGATCGGGCTGGCCGTGCTGGGCACACTGCAGGCGACGGCAAGGATTTTCGGCATCTGGTGGACGGTGCTGTGCGGTGGGCTGGTGCTGCTGGCCGCGGGTGCGATCGCCGGGGTAATCACGGTAGCCGCGAAATGGCTGGTGGTGGGCCGGATCAGAGCAAGCGAGTTTCCGTTGTGGTCGTCGTTCGTGTGGCGCAACGAGGTCGCCGACACGTTCGTCGAGACCGTCGCGGCGCCGTGGTTTGCCCGCGCGGCCAGTGGGACGCCGGTGCTGAACCTGTGGCTGCGCGGGCTGGGCGCGCACGTAGGCCGGGGGGCCTGGTGCGAAACGTATTGGCTGCCTGAGGCAGATCTCGTCACGCTCGGTGACGGCTCCACCGTCAACCGCGGCTGCGTGGTGCAGACCCACTTGTTCCACGACCGGATCATGCGGATGGACAGCGTGGTGCTGGAACCGGGCGCGACCCTGGGCCCGCATTGCGTCGCGCTGCCCGCGGCGCGAGTGGGCGCGGGTGCGACGGTCGGTCCCGCGTCGCTGGTGGTGCGCGGCGACGAGGTGCCGCCGTCGACCCGCTGGCAGGGCAATCCGATTCGGCCCTGGAACCCCGGCCGCAAGAAGTCGCGCGGTCGGGCGCCGCGCGAAGGCGTCCAGGACACCGCAGCGTGAAAGCCTCCGGCAAGACGGTGCTCGACGAGTACCTCCCGAAAAACGGCAATCCCGGCTACCAGGTGTCGCGCTACGAGTTGGACCTGGAGTACAAGGTCGCCATCAACCGGCTGTCGGGGTCGGCGACGATCACCGCGGTGACACTTACCGAGCTGCATCAGCTCACCCTCGACCTGTCCGACGCCCTGTCGGTGTCGAAGGTCTGGGTGAACGGCAAGCGCGCCGACCAATTCTCTTGTCGCGGCGGCAAGTTGCGCATCAGGCTGGCATCGACGGTTCCGACGGGGACGGCGTTGTCGGTCGTCGTGCACTACCACGGTTCACCCCGGCCGCTCCGGTCGCTGTGGGGCGACGTCGGTTTCGAGGAGCTGACCGACGGTGTGCTGGTCGCCGGCCAGCCCAACGGCGCCGCGTCGTGGTTCCCCTGCAACGACCACCCCAGCGCAAAGGCGGCCTTCCGCATCCAGGTCAGCGCCGAGAGCCGGTACCGGGTGGTCGCCAACGGCAAGCTGGTCTCGCGGCGGGCCCGGGCTTCGCAGACCGTGTGGACCTACGAACAACCCGAACCGACATCGACCTATCTGGTCACCCTGCAGATCGGCACTTACGACACGGCTCGGCTGGCGACAGCGCCGGTACCGATCAGGGCGGCGCTGCCCAGTCGGCTGCGCCGCAACTTCGACCACGACTTCGCCCGCCAGCCCGAGATGATGACGCTGTTCACCGAGTTGTTCGGGCCGTATCCGCTGGCCAACGGTTACACCGTGGTGGTCACCGACGACCCGCTGGAGATCCCGCTTGAAGCCCAAGGCATTTCGATCTTCGGCGCCAACCACTGCGATGGCAAGCGGTCCAGCGAGCGACTCGTCGCACACGAATTGGCCCACCAGTGGTTCGGCAACTCGGTGACCGCGCGGCGGTGGCGCGACATCTGGTTGCACGAAGGATTCGCGTGCTACGCAGAGTGGCTGTGGTCGGAAAACAGCGGCGGCCCCAGCGCCGACGAACTCGCCCACCGACACCATGCGGAACTGCGGCACAAGCCGGACGACCTGCTGCTGGCCGATCCCGGGCCACGCGACATGTTCGACGATCGCGTGTACAAGCGCGGCGCGCTGACCCTGCACGCGCTGCGCGGACGGCTGGGCGACGCGAAATTCTTTGCGTTGCTGAAGGATTGGACCACTCGGCATCGTCACGGCACCGTCGTCACCGACGACTTCACCGGCCTGGCCGCCAACTACGCCGACGAATCGCTGCGGCCGCTGTGGGAAGCGTGGCTGTACTCGACGCCGGTGCCGAACTCTATAAATTAGCCAGATCGTCGGGAACGTCGACTTTGTGTTGCTGCAATGCCTCAAGGGGCACCACCTCGAGGGTGCGTTCGTGCGTGGACGCCAACACCACCGGGGCGGCGCAACCGTCGTGGTGAGCCCGCAGCCAGTTCAGGGCGGTGACGCACCAACGGTCACCCGGCAATAGCCCCGGAAAACGGTACTCGGGCACCGGCGTCAACAGGTCATTGCCGATGGAACGCTGATGCTCGAGGAACTCCGCGGTCACCACGACGCAGATCGTGTGCCTGCCGATGTCTTCGGGGCCACTCGAGCAGCAGCCGTCGCGATAGAAGCCGGTGAGTGGGTCGGACCCGCACGGTTCCAGCGGGCCGCCGAGCACGTTGAGATCAGACACACGTTTAGTATCGCGCCGTTGGCGCGAAGTTTGTAGGAACTTCGTGGTTTCGAGGAACTTTGCTATCTGCGCCCACATGGATCTATCACGTGCCCATGCAGCCGGTTCAGGTATTCGCCAGTCCGTAGCGCGGCAGCGGGATGGAGAGCATCTCAGCGGCCGCGACCTGGTCGACCTCCAGGTACGCGCAGGCGATGTCTGCCAGGGTCTGGCCGACCCGCGTCAGTTCCAGTTGGGCCGCCTGGTTGAGTGCCAGCAACTGGGCCGCCTCCTCGGCGAACGCCAGAGCGGCCTGCGCCGAGACCTCCTCACCCCCGGCGGGCATCAACGCGGTCAGCGGCGCGGCCGCCGTACCGGCCTGCAGGCCGAGGTTCGCGTTGTCGACAAGTTGGGTAGCGATGTCGCCCACGACGGGGTCGAAAGACATGGTCTGCATTTCGTGCATCTCCTGATGTGCATGCGGGCGAAATCCCCACGGTGACAGGCGCCGTGCGGGCCCGCATCTTCGAGGGGTCAGGCAGTGGGCTTCATCTGTTACTGAGGTGGATAGTAGCAGTAGGTTATAGTTTGCATCTCAACATGTGACCGGCAACTCGCGGAAACGGGCCTCTGTTGGACACACCTGCAATACGAGCCATGGCCCTGGGTGGTTCAACCAATCCGGTGTGTGATGACCGTCACACTTGGCGGGCGGCTTCCTGCACGAGTTGGACGCGGGAGGACAGCCCTAGCTTGGTGTAGACGTGGCTGAGGTGGGCCTGCACGGTCTTGGGCGAGATGAACAGCCGCGTGGCGATGTCTTTGTTGGCCAGCCCATCACAGACCAATCGCACGACGTCACGCTCGGCGGGCGTCAGCGACGCCCAGCCGCTGGCTGGGCGTTTGCGTTCGCCCCGGCCGCGCCGTGCGTAGGCGATCGCCTCCTCGGTGGTGAGCGCCGCACCCTCGGCCCAGGCGGCGTCGAAATCCTTCTCCTGCATCGCATCACGCAGCGCCGCTACCGAGGACTCATAACCCGCTTGATGGACCTTGAACCGCACCATCCCCGTGCGCTGCCGGAAGGCCTCCGCGGCGCCGAACAGCCGCGCGGCCTGCTGACTGTCGGCATCTCTGGCAAGGTCGGCGAGGCACTCAAGAATGCCGGCAAGCGGTTGATAGGCCCCAGAGTCGGCCGCGCAGACCAGCGCATCATGGGCGTCCTGTTCCGCGCTTATTCGGCCACCTTCCGCGATCGCGATCCGGGCACGGGCCAGTAGAGCTGTCGCCCGATGCCCCCCCTTCGCCATCGAGACGGCTTCGTCGCCCAAACAGCGCGCCCGTGCGAGGTCACCTTCGGCCAGCGCCACCTCGACGGTATTGAAGGCACGTTGCGCCGCGGCCATCTCGGGCTGAGCCACGCTCAGGAATTGCCAAGCGCGCTCGCTCGCGTCGCGCGCGGCGCCGACGTCGCCCGCGGCCAGCGCCGCGAGGGCCGCCGCGGCGTTGCCCTGGCCTTGGAAGTACTCGTCCAGGCCCGACGCGCTCTGGAGCGCCGCGCCGGCAGCAGTGCGCGCCGCATCGACCTCACCCCGTTGTGCCAGTGCGACGCCCAGGCCCACGAGGGAGGCCGTTTTGAGCATCTCGTCGTGATCCGCTTCGCACTCGGCGATCAAGCTCTTGAATGCCGAAACCGCTCCGTTGAGATTGCCTTCGTACGCCTGCGCCCACGCGAGGTCGAAACGACACAACCGCGAGTTCGGCCGGTCCCCAATCGCGTCGGCGAGATGGCGTCCTTCCTCACCAGTCGCGCGCGCCGCGATCAGATCGGCCACCATCACCGCGGAGTTTGCCTGCCAGGCCAGGATCTGGCTCAGGCTCCACCGATCGTCCAAACTCCGGGCCAAGACGACTGCCTCCGAGAAGTACGTTTGGGCCGCCGCGCCGTCATATCTGGTGCCCGCAATGAAGCCGCAAGCGGTCAACGCCCGCGCCAGCGGGGCGGAGTCACCGAGTTCGCGGGCGATCGCCAGGGCTCGCTCAGCCGGCTCGATGGTGCCGCCGACCCACACGTTCAACACTGCGGCGTCGGCGAGTGCGCGGGCACGCACCGCGTCGGGCACCTGCAGAGTGTCCAAATCGCCTTCGCCGACCACGGTTTCGAACCACGCCCGGCCTTCCAATACACGTCCGCGGGCCAGCCACAGCGGTTGCAGCGACGACGCCAGCGACAACGCGCCCTCGGTATCCGATGTCTCCAGGTCCCACCCCAATGCGTTGCGCAAATTGTCCATCTCGAGTTCGGCCTGCTCGAGGCGCTG
>NZ_DATJYB010000362.1:0-5256 GCF_035499775.1 Mycobacterium sp.
CCGACCAGGCCACCGAAGCGTTCAGCGACACGGTCCGGGCGCCGCTGATGGCCGAGGCGGTCGAGCTGGCCATGCACAGCATCACCGCGGCGATCACGGCCCTGCCGGAGCCGTCGGACCCCGACTTCACCCCTAGAGCCAGCACCATCCTGGCTGATCTGCGCAAACTCGAGAGGTTGGCGGCCAACGCCGCGCGGAACGCCAAAGGCACGCCGTCCGTCGTCCTGGCGTTGAGCAGCGTGCGCCGCACCTACAACGACTTGATGACACGCGCCGCGCGATCACCGCGGGCGACGTTGGGCCAGCGACTGCACGGGGCCCGCCATCGCGCCGAGATCAGCCTCGAAGAGGCCGCCAACGCCGCAGGCCTGCCGATCGCCGTCCTCGAAGAAGCCGAGGCCGACCGCCCGATTCCGCCGGATGCCGCCGAGGCAATCACCACCCTGATCGCTCAGCTGACGATGAGCTGATGCCATGGACTGGCTGGAAACCAACCGTGCCCATTGGGACGAGCGGGTCCCCATCCACGTGGCGAGCGACTTCTACGACGTCGATGCTTTTCGGGCGGGCCGGTCTTCGCTGCGCGACTTCGAGATCACCGAATTGGGCGACGTAACCGGCCGGCGCCTGGTGCATTTGCAGTGCCACTTCGGCCTCGACGCACTGTCGTGGGCCCGGCGCGGTGCCACCGTGACCGGTGTGGACTTCTCCGCGCCCGCGATCGACGCCGCCCGCCGCCTGGCCCAGGAGATTCGCGCCACCGACGCGCACTTCGTCGTCTCCGACGTGTACCGCGCCGCCGAGGCACTCGACGGTCAGACCTACGACATCGTCTACACCGGGCTCGGCGCGCTGTGTTGGTTGCCCGATCTGACCCGCTGGGCCCGCGTCGTCAATTCACTGCTGGCACCCGGCGGCACGTTGTACCTGGCCGAGTTCCATCCAGTCACCGACATGTTGGGCGACGACGGTCGCACGATCGAGCTGGACTATTTCAGCCCCGATCCACAGATCTGGGACGAGCCCGGCAGTTATGCCGACTTCTCGGCTCCCACCGAGCACAACCGGAGCGTCGGCTGGCTGCACCCACTTGGTGAAGTCGTCAGCGCCGTCGCCGGTAGCGGGTTGCACATCGACTTCCTGCACGAGCACGACACCACACTGTTTGCTCGCTATGCCGTGTTGAAGCGTCTCGACGACCAGCGCTTCGGTTTCCCCGCGGGCCATCCGCGGATCCCCTTGATGTACTCGCTACGCGCCCGCAGGGCGTGAGTGCGCCTCACAAACGGTTACCACCCGCGATCGCATTGACCAGACGCGCCGCCTGATCGGTGATCCGGGAGCCGGTGACCCGGACGTCGATCACCACATTGTTGGTCGCGCGCATCGCATGTGAAGTGCGCCATCCCGACACCGAGTCCACCTGGTCGGCATCGACCACCTGCACCCCGTCGACCACTCGCGAGGTGCCCATATTCCAGCGGCGCGTGGGCTTGTCCTTCGACGTGATCGTCAGCACCGCGTTTTCGCATGGCTTCCACGCGCGCACCGCTGCGGCGACGAATGCCTGTGCGGCACCTGGATTTTCGAACGCGACCACCGCCTCGTCGATGTTGCGCCGCGCGGCCTGGTCCGTGTCGTCCAGCCGTGCTCCACGCATCTCCCCGTAGTGGCTGCCGTGGTAGGTCGGTTCCATCGCATTGGCGGTCAGCGCCAGACACTCCGGGCGCGAGTACACGTCGCCCTCCGGCCATCCGGGCAGCGTGCGGTACCGGTAATACGTCCGCAGGGTGGTGCTGCCCATGATCGCGTTCACCGCGGACTCGTCGGCCAGCATGGCAACCAGCTGGTCGACCGCCGGCGGGGAATCAGCGTGCTGCGCCGGACTGGCACACGCCGTCATGGGCGCCGCGGCGACCAGCAGGACGGCAACCGCACACCGCAGCCGGTTCATACCGGGGCCCTCAGCTGGCTTAGCAGCTCGATCGCCTCGCCGCGCTCGTCGTCGTCCAGCCAGGGCAGCACCTTGATGATCGCGTCTTCGGCCTGACGCGCCGAGCGGGTGATCTGGGCGAGCAGGCCCTCCCGCGCCCGCGGTTGCATGCCGTGGCTCTGGCGGACCAACTCGGCCCTCATCTCCAGCACCTGCCGGGCCATGGCGAAGCGGTCGGCGGCGGCTGCGTCGGGCCGCGGCCGCGTCGGCGTCGGCACACCGCCGTCCAGCACCACGTCGATGCTGCCAGTTTGCCACTGCAGCACCCGCTCCAACGCCCGGCGCACTCGCGGGCTGAGTCGCCCGGCTCGGTTGTTCTCCAGCGCACGCAACGTCTCGACCGACGGACCCCCCCGCTCGGCCACCTCGGTTTGAGTCAGGCCCAGCTCGGTGCGACGGTCGCGCACCTGCTGGCCCAGCTTTTCCCACAACATGACGTCCACCATCTTGCCGCATTGGCCGGTAAAAATCGGTGAGGTCACCGCAGCGTCCCGTCGGCACTCCACAGGCCCATCCACCCCGGTACGCAGCCCACTTGACCAGGGTAAATGAACCCATCCGCCGATCACCATGGCCATTGCAATGTCGTCCTGATTGCCGAGAAGTCCGGTTGGCCGATGCGCAGTTCCGGTAAATACTGCTATATTCACCGGTAATTACCGGTTAATACCGACAGTGGGGAGCGATGCGATGAGATCACAGTTCCGATCCACCGAGAGGACCGACACCATGACCAGCGCCGAACAAGCCGCCCGGCTGGGACCCAGCGACTTCCAGCACCTGCTCACCGTCGGCGGACGCCTGTATGAAACCGAGGCTGTCACTCCCTGCCGGGCCGACACCGACCCCGCCGCCGGCCGCGACCTGTGGTTCTCCCCGTTCCGCGATCGCGAACAAGCCGCCCGCCAATGCCTGGACTGTCCGTTTTTGGGCCGCTGCGGCTACAACGCCGTCGTCAGCCGCGCCACCCACGGCGTGTGGGGCGGAGAGGTCCTGCCGGGCGACAAACCCGGCGAACTCGAACCCATCTACGCCCGCCTGCTCGCGCAATTCGAAGCCCGCCGGTCGATCGAACTCGGCCACGCCCCGGCACCCAAGATGCCTAACACCAGCCCGCGGCGTCGGGCACGTCCGCAATCCAAAGCAGCTTAGGTCTCGAAGAAGCCGTGCAGCAGTCGGTCGACCAGTCCGACCGGGTCGTCGCCGCCATCGGGGCCGGGAATCGTGAGCTTGCTGAACATGTAGCCGTTCAGCAGCCGGCTCAGCTCCTCCATCTGAAGGGGCGTTGGGCTGAACCCGGCCGCCTCGAAGATGAGCGTGGCCGACTTCACCGCGGCGGCCTGTAGTTGCAGCAGGAACGGCTGCAGCTCCGGCCGCCGCGTGCCCTCGATGAACAGTTCGAACCGGGCCAGCGTGTAGCGGCGCGCTTGGTCGTCGGGATCGGCGAGCATCCGCGTGACGAGCGCTTTGACGCCCTCGCGGGTGAGCGACCCGACCGCGGCTTGCAAAAACTCGACGCGTTGCCAATGCAGGTCGACGGTTCGAGCCGCCGTGGCTTCGAGCAGGGCCTGACGCGTCCGGAAGTAGTTCGAGGTGGTACCTGCGGGCAGACTCGCCCGGTCGTCGACGTGGCGATGCGTCAGAGCCCCGACGCCCTCGTCGGCGAGTATGCCGATGGCGGCGTCGAGGATCTGCGCGCGGCGTTCCGGATTCGGGGGCATCAGTCTTTGTAGCGCAGCCGCCAGAACATCGTCAGGAACGCGGGGTAGACGGCGATGAGCAACAGGTAGCTGAACCACATCGGAAACCAGGTGACGAACGAAAGGTCATCGATCACATAGTCCAGGTAGATGTGCAACGGCACGCTGCCGGCGATGTAGACGAGCGACCCGGTGAACAGCACCCGGTGCCGCTTGTTCGCGAACCGCACGCGCCGCCACACCAGGGTGCCGGTGACGGCCGCATACGTCATCGGGACGAGCAGGATCCGGTCCGTCCTCAGCGTCACCACGTGCTGCAGAGCGGCGGCGTCGCCGAAGATCACCCGGTAGGTGTGCATGGCGAAGCCGATCGAAATGGTCAGCATCGCCGCTTCCCGGAAGAAATAGCCGTGCTTGCGGTAGAAGCGCCACCAGGACTTCTGATGTACTACATCTGTAGTGGTTGTCATGCTAAGACGGTACCACTACAGGTGTAGTGGTGACAAGGCTCAGAAGAGCGCGAACTGTTCGTCGACCATCGCAGTGTCGGTGAAGTCCTCCATGTTGCGGCCGCCGAGGACGGAGCCGACGCTGTCCATGAACTGCGCGTCGGAAA
Source organism: Mycobacterium sp. (assembly GCF_035499775.1). Lineage (GTDB taxonomy): Bacteria > Actinomycetota > Actinomycetes > Mycobacteriales > Mycobacteriaceae > Mycobacterium. The sequence continues at coordinate 4,310 of NZ_DATJYB010000362.1, forward strand.
CCACCGGCACCCCCAACTGCAGGGCGTGATAACCCTTGCCCTGCTCGGGTGTGCTTTCGTTGCAGACCACCAGTGAGGTCTCGCGGTCGACGTCATCGCTGTAGGCCAGCCCGGCATGCAGGATGCGCTCGACGAGCTCCTCGTGGGTCCGGCCCACCTCGGCGGCCAGCGCCACCCGCATGCCCTGTACCAGCGGCCTGCCGCGGACATACCGGCCCGGGTTGAGGTACGGACACGGCATCCGGGACGCCAGTGCCTTGAGCGGCCGCAGCTGGTCGTGGGTGACCCGGCCGTTGGGCCAGCGGCGCCGAGTCACCGGATGCACGGGCAGCCAGACGTCGCGTTCCCGTGCCCGCCGCAGTGCCGCCGCCAGAACCCCGGTCAGCACCATCGCGTCGTCGAACGCGTCGTGTGGCCGCAACTGACTCACACGCCAGTGCGCCGCCAACGTCTCCAACCGCAGGTTTTCGATGCCGAGATCCAGCCGGCGGGCCAGCTCGACCGTGCACATGACGGTGTCGACCGGGAGTTCGGCTTCGGCGATCTCGGCCTCGGCGGCCAGGAAGGCGTAGTCGAACGCGACATTGTGTGCCACCAGCGTGCGGCCACGCAGCACTTCCACCACATCCCCGACGATGTCGGCAAACTGCGGCTGGTCTTCCAGCATGGCTGCGGTCAGGCCGTGCACATGGGTGGGACCGGGGTCCACGCCCGGATTGAGCAGGCTGACCACGGATTGCTCGACTCGGCCGTCGGCGTCGAGGCCCAGCGCCGCGATGCTGATGATCCGCGCCTGACCCGGGCGAAAGCCCGAAGTCTCGACGTCGATGACGGCCCAACCCTCTTCCGGGTGCCTGGCCGGCCGTCCCCAGGTGTGGCTCATGGCTTGAGGATGGCACGGCTGGGCGACATCGTTGCTTCGCTGCACATCGTGTCGTCGCACAAAT
>NZ_DATJYB010000363.1:0-10664 GCF_035499775.1 Mycobacterium sp.
GTGCAGCTGGGCAACCTGCGCTCGCAGCCGGTTCCGTTCGTCCTGAACCAGCCGCCACCGCCGCCGGGACCCGCGCCGGGTGCTCCTGCGGCCCCCGCACCGCCGGAGGCGCCGCCGGCGCCGGGACCGGCGCCCGCACCCGGGGGATAGCCCGGATTCAGTTCAGCGGATCGGCGATGGTCGACTCCGCCAGCTGGGACAGACCCTCACGCACGTGGCGCGCCCACATCGCGCCGATGCCATCCACCGACTGCAGATCGTTCGCGCTGGCCGCGAGCAGACCCTGCAGCGTTCCGAACGCCCGCACCAGCAGGTCCACATGGGCGAACTGAAGCCTGGGAATCCCGGCCATCGCGCGGTAGCCGCGGGGGCTCAGCGCTGAGTCCTGGGCCTCCGCCGTGGTCGGATATCCGAAGACCTTCGCCAGCGCGGTGAGCTCGAGCAGGTCGGTGTCGGACAAGGTGTCCAGCTCTTCCAGGGTGGCGGCGACTTGTGGTTCGGATGGCGGCTCGGGGTTGGCGTGGTAGTCGCGCACGATCAATTCCCTGGCGGTGTCGTTGCCGCCCAGCAGCTCCCCCAGCTGCAGCCGCAGCTGACGGCCGTCGGTGCCGAGCTCGACGGTCTCGTAGTCGATGACCAGACCGATGCGCCGGACCAGCTCCAGGCGTTGCACCGCTGTCATCACGTCGCGCAGCGTGACGAAGTCCTCGATCTCGGCCCGCGACAGCTGCCGGCTGACCTCGTCGAGGCGGGTCTTGTAGCGTTCCAGGGTCGCGATGGCCTGGTTGGCCCGCGACAGGATGGTCGCGGAGTCGGTCAGCACGTGGCGTTCGCCGCCCACGTAGACGGTGACGATGTTCATCGAGTGGCTGACCGAGATCACCGGATAGCCGGTCTGGATCGCGGCCCGTTCGGCCGAGCGATGCCGGGTGCCCGATTCGTCGGTGGGTATCGACGGATCGGGGACCAGCTGCACGTTGGCCCGCAGGATGCGGCTGCCGTCGGTGGACAGCACCACGGCGCCGTCCATCTTGGCCAGCTCGCGCAGCCGGGTGGGCGCATACCGCACATCCAGGGAGAACCCGCCGTCGCAGATGGCTTCGACGGCCTCGTCGTGCCCGAGCACGATCAGCGCCCCGGTGCGGCCGCGCAGGATGCGTTCCAGGCCGTCTCGGAGCCCGGTGCCCGGTGCCAGGCGGGCGACAGCCTCACGCAGCGTCGGTCGGGTCACAGCGTGTCATTCTGCGGCCCCGTTAGCCTGTGCGTCCAGCCGATGCAACGGTGCCGGGGCGGCGCTGCGGTGGTCGGCGATGTCGATCATGTGTTCCAGAGCGGCGATGATGGTGGGCGCGCAGAGCGCACGCATGCTCGGCGGTACCGCCTTACAGCCGGCTGGGATCAGCGCGATGTTGAACCCCTGCCGGGCAGCCTCGGCCAGTCGCCGGTCCACGCCGTTGACCGGGCGCAGGTCGCCCGCCAGGCCGACCTCCCCGATCATCACCGCGGTGGTGGGCAGCGGCAGGTTCGCGAACGCCGAGGCCAGCGCGATCGCTACGGCCAGATCCGACGAAGGGTCGGTCAGCCGCATGCCGCCCACGGTGGACAGGTAGATGTCGTTGACGGCGAGGCTCAGCCGGGCGTGCTTTTCCAGCACCGCGGTGATCATCGCGGCCCGGGCGTGGTCGATACCGCTGACGGCGCGTCGCGGCGAGCCGCCGCCCGGTGTGGCCAGCAATGCCTGGACTTCCCCGATCAACGGCCGCTTCCCGTCCAGCGCCACCGTGATGGCGGTACCGGCCACGGGCGCCGGCCGTTGATCCAGGAACAGGCCGGAAGGGTCGGCGACGTCTTCGATTCCGTTGTCGTGCAACAGGAAACACCCGACCTCGTCGGACGCGCCGTAACGGTTCTTGACCCCGCGGACCATCCGCAACGTGTCGTTGCGGTCGCCCTCGAAGTGCAGCACCACGTCGACGAGGTGTTCGAGTGACCGCGGACCGGCGATGGCCCCGTCCTTGGTGACGTGGCCGACCAGAATCAGCGCGACGCCGTTGGCCTTGGCGGCGGCGGTCAGCGCGGCCGTCACCGCGCGCACCTGCGTGACGCCGCCGGCCACGCCGTCGGACTCGGCGGTGGACATGGTCTGCACCGAGTCCACGATGACCAGCGCGGGGCGGACCGTCGAAATGTGTTCCAGCACCGTGTGCAGGTCGGATTCGGCGGCCAGGTAGAGCTCGTCACCGACGCAGCCGATCCGGTCCGCACGCAGCCGGATCTGGCCGGCGGACTCCTCGCCGGAGACATACAGCACCCGCCGTCCCGCCTCGGCCCAGCGGTGGGCGACCTTGAGTAGCAGCGTCGACTTGCCCACCCCGGGATCGCCCGCCAGCAGCGTCACCGAACCGGGCACCACGCCGCCGCCGAGCACCCGGTCCAGTTCGTCGACGCCGGTGGGGCAGGGCCGCGCGCGCTTCGCGTCGACCGAGCTGATCGGAACGGCTTGGGAGGCGCCGATCAGCGCCGCGCTACGACGGCCGCCGCCGGCTACCGCACTGAGCACCGCCACCTCGTCGACAGTGCCCCAGGTTCCACACTCGCCGCAGCGCCCCACCCACTTCCCGGTGACATGGCGGCATTCCGAGCAGCGGTACTGGGTACGCGTGTTCGCCACGACATGACCGTATCGGGCGGGGGTGACAGCCCGCCGGATTCACACGCGCTCAGCCGTGCTGTTCTGCTCCCGTGAGGTGGGGCGGCGGTTCCAGCGGGGCCGAAATCGGCACCTGCACGTCGCGCTCACCGGCCTTCTCGAATTTGAAGGTGAATTTGTACATTTGGCCGTTGCTGATCTTCTGCTTCAGCGCGACGGACGCTTTTGCCGCAGTGCTGGACCCGGTCGGACCCGGCTCCACCCGCTGGCCGTCGGGGCTGCCGATGAACAGCATCCCGCTGGGCTTCAGCTCGGGATCGCCAGGGGTGACGTTCACGTCGCCGATCGCAGAGCTGATTCCCGTCAGCTTGTCGGATACGTCCGGCGACTGATTGACTGCGACCAGCACCAGCTCCACCGTCCGCCCGGGCTGGATCCAGTCCGAGTTCTGGTCGGCCTGGATGCGGATGTCGCGCAGCTCCACGCTGTGGCGCACTTCGGTGTTGTTGATGGTGAGCACTTTGGAGATGGTGATCTTGTTGCCGTTGACCGCGGGTTCCTGAGTCGCCATCTGCGAGATCTGCCCGGCTCCGCAACCGCTGAGCACGGGCGCGATCAACGCAACCAGGCCGATGCCGGCGAGGGCGCGGAGGCGGGTCCTGAAGCGGTTCACTCACTGCCTCCTGCGTGGCCTCTGGTCAGGCGGTCTGACGTCCAACTATGCACAGTAGTAGGAAGGAGACGCAGACGGTAGCCGACGGCGCCAAGTGGGAACGCGCCAGCTGACTGCCATTGCTGGCAGCTGACGGCGCCGAGACCAGCGGAACAACAGCCGGTGAAGCACGTCGCCGGTGCGCCGCCTTGCACGTATTGGCCCCCGTGTCAAGCCCTAATCTCCGGGTGTTGTGCCCCTGACCTGCACCGTTGTTCCGCACGCTTTGGAGCCCCGTGTTAGCATGGAGTAACGAAAGGGGCTCGAATCTGATGATCTTCAAGGTCGGAGACACCGTTGTCTATCCACACCACGGTGCTGCGTTAGTCGAGGCGATCGAAACCCGAACCATCAAAGGGGAACAAAAAGAGTATCTCGTCTTGAAAGTGGCGCAGGGAGACCTGACAGTTCGAGTGCCCGCGGACAACGCCGAATACGTCGGCGTCCGCGACGTTGTCGGGCAGGAAGGCCTGGACAAGGTTTTCCAGGTGTTGCGCGCGCCGCACACCGAGGAGCCCACCAACTGGTCACGCCGCTACAAGGCCAACCTGGAAAAGCTCGCCTCCGGCGATGTGAACAAGGTTGCCGAGGTAGTCCGCGACCTGTGGCGTCGCGACCAGGAACGTGGTTTGTCCGCCGGCGAGAAGCGCATGCTGGCCAAGGCCCGCCAGATCCTGGTTGGTGAGTTGGCGCTCGCCGAGAGCACCGACGACGCCAAGGCCGAGACTATCCTGGACGAGGTTCTGGCGGCGGCCTCCTGAGGCCCCCTGAACATCCTCTCTAGTTGCAAGTAATTGCGATAGTTACTGCCGCAGGCTCTGGTGAGCGGCTGGCTGTCGGCGTGCCCAAGGCGTTCTATCAGCTCGAGGGACGCACCCTGCTGGCACGGGCCGTTGACGGTCTGCGCGATTCCGGGGTCGTCGACAGCGTGGTCGCGGCGGTACCCGCCGGCCTGATCGACCAGGCAAAGCAGATCCTCGGCGACAAAGCCACCGTGGTGGCCGGCGGGGCCGTCCGCACCGAATCCGTCAGCCAGGCGCTGCAGGCTACGCCTGAGGCGGCCGAATTCGTGCTGGTGCACGACGCCGCGCGGGCGCTGACGCCACCCGGGTTGATCGTGCGCGTGGTGGAGGCGTTGCGGGCCGGTAATGTCGCCGTGGTGCCCGCGCTGCCGGTGACCGACACCATCAAGGCCGTAGATACCAACGGAGCGGTCCTGGGCACGCCGGAGCGGGCCGGATTGCGCGCCGTTCAGACCCCGCAGGGGTTCGCCACCGAGCTCTTGCGGCGGGCCTATCGGCAGGCGAGCGCGGCCGAATTCACCGACGACGCCTCCCTCGTCGAGCACATCGGCGGCCAGGTTCGGGTGGTCGACGGCGACCCGCTGGCATTCAAGATCACCACCCGGCTGGACCTGTTGCTGGCCCGGGCGATCGTGCGCCAATGAACGAGCTGCCACGCATCGGTTTGGGCACGGATGTGCATCCGATCGAACCCGGACGGCAGTGCTGGCTGGTCGGGCTGCTTTTTCCCGACGCCGACGGCTGCGCCGGACATTCCGACGGGGACGTGGCGGCGCACGCGCTGTGCGATGCGCTGCTCTCGGCTGCAGGGCTGGGCGATATCGGTGCCGTGTTCGGGGTCGACGATCCGCGCTGGGCGGGTGTCAGCGGGGCCGAAATGCTGCGCCATGTCGTCGAGCTGATAGCGCAGGCCGGCTACCGGGTCGGCAACGCCGCGGTGCAGGTGATCGGGAACCGGCCGAAGATCGGCCCCCGTCGTACCGAGGCGCAGGACGTGCTGTCGGGTCTGTTGGGGGCGCCGGTGTCGGTGTCGGCCACCACCACCGACGGGCTCGGCCTGACCGGGCGCGGGGAGGGTCTGGCCGCCATCGCGACGGCGCTGGTGGTGCGGGTCGACTGACGCACGCTCGCGGTGGCGGGCTTCGGCGATTGGCCAGGTAAGCTGGCACGTCGTGACCGATCGCCCCCTTATGCGGCTGCACGACACGGCCTCTGGAACCGTGCGTGATTTCGTTCCGCTGCGCGACGGGCACGTCTCCATCTACCTGTGCGGCGCCACCCCGGACACGCTGCCGCACATCGGGCATGTGCGCAGCGGAGTGGCCTTCGACATCCTGCGCCGCTGGTTGATCGCGCGCGGGTACGACGTCGCGTTCATCCGCAACGTGACCGACATCGAAGACAAGATCCTGAACAAGGCCGCCGCGGCGGGCCGGCCGTGGTGGGAGTGGGCGGCCACGTATGAGCGGGCATTCACCGCGGCCTACGACGCGCTGGATGTCCTGCCGCCGTCGGCGGAGCCGCGCGCCACCGGCCACATCACCCAGATGGTCGAATTAATGGAATGCCTGATTGAAACCGGCCACGCGTACGCCGCCAAGGGCGACGTCTACTTTGACGTGCTCAGCGACCCGGAATACGGGCAGCTGTCCGGGCACCGGATCGACGATGTCCATCAGGGCGAGGGCGTCGCCACCGGCAAGCGTGACCAGCGCGACTTCACCCTTTGGAAGGGCGAGAAGCCCGGCGAGCCGTCGTGGCCGTCGCCGTGGGGGCGCGGCCGGCCGGGCTGGCACCTGGAGTGCTCGGCGATGGCCCGCACCTATCTCGGGCGAGAATTCGACATCCATTGCGGCGGAATGGATTTGATCTTCCCGCACCACGAGAACGAAATCGCGCAGAGCCGCGGCGCCGGTGACGGGTTCGCCCGCTACTGGCTGCACAACGGCTGGGTGACGATGGGCGGCGAGAAGATGAGCAAATCGCTGGGCAACGTGGTGGCCATTCCCGCGATGCTGCAACGGGTGCGAGCGGTCGAGCTGCGCTACTACCTGGGCAGCGCGCATTACCGCTCGATGCTGGAATACACCGAGACCGCCCTGCAGGACGCGGTCAGCGCCTATGTCGGTGTGGAGGACTTTCTGCACCGGGTGCGCAACCGGGTCGGCGCTGTCGTGCCCGGTGAGTGGACGCCGCGGTTCGCCGCGGCGCTCGACGACAACCTGTCGGTGCCGATCGCCCTGGCCGAGGTGCACCAGGCCCGCGCGGACGGCAACCGGGCGCTCGACGCCGGCGACCACGAGGGCGCGTTGAAGAGCGCCGGGTCGATCCGGGCGATGATGGGCATTTTGGGCTGCGACCCGCTCGACGAGCGCTGGGAATCGCGCGACGAGACGTCGGCCGCGCTGGCGGCCGTCGACGTGCTGGTGCAGAACGAGCTGGAAAACCGCGAGAAGGCGCGCGAGCAGCGCGACTGGGCGCTGGCCGACGAGATCCGCAACCGGCTCAAGGAGGCGGGCATCGAGGTCACCGACACCGCCGACGGACCGCAGTGGTCGTTGCGGACCGACGACGGTAAGTAAATGGCGGGCAACTCGCAACGCCGGGGCGCGGTTCGCAAGTCCGGCACCAAGAAGGGTCCTGCCGTCGGCTCCGGCGGGCAGCGCCGTCGCGCGCTGGAGGGGCGTGGTCCCACACCGCCGGCGCGCCTGCGGCCCAACCATCCGGCCGCCAAGCGGGCAGCCGCGCAGCCACGCCGACCGGCTCGCCGGGTGGACGAAAGCGAGACGGTGCTGGGCCGCAACCCGGTCCTGGAATGTCTGCGTGCCGGTGTTCCGGCGACGGCGCTCTACGTCGCGCTGGGCACCGAGGCCGACGAGCGGCTGACCGAATCCGTCTCCCGGGCAGCCGATTTGGGCATCGCGATCCTGGAGGTGCCGCGGACCGATCTGGACCGGATGAGCGCCAACCAACTGCACCAGGGCATCGCCTTGCAGGTGCCGCCGTACCAGTACGCCCACCCCGACGACCTGCTCGCCACGGCCCTCGGTACGCCGCCGGCGATGCTGGTGGCGCTGGACAACATCTCCGACCCTCGCAACCTGGGCGCGATCGTGCGTTCGGTGGCGGCGTTCGGCGGGCACGGCGTGCTGATCCCGCAGCGCCGTTCCGCCTCGGTGACCGCGGTGGCCTGGCGCACCAGCGCCGGGGCGGCGGCCCGGATCCCGGTGGCGCGGGCGACGAATCTGACCAGAGCACTTAAGAGTTGGGCCGATCGCGGGGTGCGGGTGGTCGGTCTCGATGCCGGTGGCGACACCGTTTTGGACGACCTGGACGGCACCGACCCGCTGGTGCTGGTGGTCGGTTCGGAGGGCAAGGGGCTGTCCCGGTTGGTCCGGCAGAACTGTGACGAGGTGGTGTCCATCCCGATGGCGGGTCATACCGAGTCGCTGAACGCTTCGGTGGCCGCCGGCGTGGTGCTCGCCGAAATCGCGCGCCAGCGCAGAGGATGACTTTCCCTGCGCGACTTTGCGCGCTCTTGGCGGCCGTGGTGGCGCTCCTCGTCCCGGTGCCGGCCGCGTCCGGACAGGCGCCCGGCTTCGACGTGCAGGCGCATGCCGGCGGTCGCGGCGAGACCACCGGGGAATCGCTGCGAGCCTTCGCGAAGGCAATCGAAACAGGTGTCAGCACAATCGAACTCGACATCAACATCACCAGGGATGGGCAACCACTGGTATGGCACGACTCGACGTTCGACGCCCAACAATGCTCCGACACCGGGCCTGCGTTCCCGGGTGATCCGGCGTATCCCTACGTCGGAAAGCGGGTGTACGAGCTCAGCCTGGCGCAGATCCGCACCCTGGACTGCGGCAAGCCGAACAAGGAGTTCCCCCGAGCTGAAGTGGTGTGGGGCAACAAGATAACGACGTTGCCGGAGGTCTTCAAGCTCGCCGATTCCCGTCACAGCGATGTCCGCTACAACATCGAGACCAAGGTGGCCGCCGATCAACCGGGAGTCTCGGCTGAACCGCAGGAGTTCGTCGACGTGATACTGGCCTCGGTCAGGTCCGCGGGCAAGGTCGACCGGGTGGAAATCGAGAGCTTCGACTGGCGAACGCTGCCGATGGTGCGCCGGGCCGAGCCTTCGATTCCGTTGGTGGCGTTGTGGGATGAGCAGACCTGGGTGCCGGGTTCACCATGGTCGGCCGGTATCGACCCGGCCGTCGTCGGTGATCCGATGATCGGCGCGATGCTGGCAGACGCCGGTGTCCTGTCGCCCCGGTACCCGTTGGTCGACAAGGCGTTCGTCGATCGGGCACACGCGTTGGGGCTCAAGGTCATTCCGTGGACCGTCGACGACGCCGCTGCCATGCGGGAACAGATCGCTGACGGTGTCGACGGCCTGATCACCAACTATCCGACGCTGCTGCGCAGCGTGCTGGCCGGGTAGGCCGGCTTTGGCGCTGCCCGCCCGATTCAAGCCCGGGTCGCCGCGGCCGCACATAGAAGGCACATAGGCCGCACATAGGTTGCCTGACATATTGTTTCGCGCGACATCCGTTGGCCCGCGAGCGGCCGCGCGGTACTCTCCGATAACCGGGTGCGTGCCGCGTCGAGCGGGTGCTCAGCACGCACCACATCGCAGACAGGAGAAAGCTTTCCGTTGATCGTCTCGGGTCGAATAGCACAACGCCGGCGCCGGCCGCGACCGCGACCGGGATGGCCGCGTTGAACCGAGACGAGCGCGGTCTCGTTGACAGCAGATACATAGGTTTGAAATGCGCCGTCTGGGTGAATCAGAGGGGGGACTCGGGGTAGCAGTCAGCCAGCATCGATCCAATCAAACCGTCTTGGGGGGGACCCGTGACTACCAACCCGTTCGACGACGACAACGGCAGCTTCTTCGTCTTGGTCAACGACGAGGAGCAACACAGCCTCTGGCCGACCTTCGCCGACGTTCCGGCCGGCTGGCGGGTGGTCCACGGCGAAGCGGACCGCGCTGCGTGTCTGGACTACATCGAACAGAACTGGCCCGACATCCGACCGAAGAGTCTGCGCGACAGATTGGCTGAGGAACGGGGGGCTTGATCGGTAGACCATCTCGAGTGGGGGGGAGCGGATGGAGTTGGGCGACCGAGCATTGCCGGTGACGCGTGCGCAGCTGGACATCTGGCTTGCGCATGAAGCGGGTGGCTCGAGCGCGGAGTGGCAGCTTGGCCTGATCGTGAAAATCGAGGGCACCATCGAACATGATGCCCTCGAGTGGGCGGTCCGCCGCGTGCTGCAAGAGGCCGAACCTGCCCGGGCGACATTCTTCGAGGTGGACGGCCAGGTCTTCCAACGGGCCGTCGATTACCCGGTCGTAGAGGTGGCCTTCTACGACCTGAGCCGCTCGGCCGATCCCGATCGGGAAGCCCGCGAGACGGCATCGACGATCCAGCGCACCCCGATGCCACTGAGCGGCGCGCTGTTCAGATTCGCGATATTTCAGACTCGGCTCGACGAATTCCACTTGTTCGCGTGCTGCCACCACATCGTCATGGACGGATCCGGCCTCGCGCTGATGTGCCATCGGATCGCATCGGTCTACTCGGCAATTGTTTCTGGCGCACCTGTTCCGCCGGCGTACTTCGGCTCGCTGCAGGACTTGGTTGACTGCGAATCCGAATACGAAGCGTCCGGCGATTACCTCGAAGATCAGGCCTACTGGACTGCGAATCTTCCCGAGGAAGGCGGATCTTCTCACCGGTTGTCTCACGCCGCGGGCGAGCGTGATCCGTACCGGTCTGCGGCGCCTGCCCGGTTGGACCCGGTAGTCCTGCGCCGGGTTCAACAGTTGTGCGACGCGTGGAACGTGCCTCGATCATCGGTCATCACCGCGGCGTGCGCGCTTTTGGTACGTGGGTTCTGCGCTGAAGGCACCGAGGTAGTGCTCGACTTCCCAGTCAGCAGGCGGGTCCTTCCGGAGTTGAAGACGCTGCCCGCGATGGTTGCCGGGGTGGTGCCGCTGGTATTGCGGATTGCGCCGGACTCTGCGGTCGCCGGCTTCTGTGAGTATGTCGATACGCGCATCCGGGAAGCGCTGCAGCATCAGAGATTTCCGGTGCGGGCCCTGGAGCGAAAGGCGCACCCGCGCGGCCCGCGGGAACTGGCCGACCGGGTGGTCGTTGATTTCCTCCCGTCCGCATTCACCGTGCCCTTCGGCGGTGTCGAGGCATCGGCGTCATTGATCTCTGGCCTTGCCGGCGGCTTCGGGCTGATCTTCACGGGAACCGGCGACGAGCTTCTTCTCAGCACGCTGGGTGCGGCGCAGCCGTTTTCGAATTTTGCCGTCACCGAATTGGCCCAGCGGCTGGAGCGGGTGTTGGTGGCGATGTCGGGTGATCCGGGGCGGCGGTTGTCGTCGATCGATGTGCTCGAGGGTGATGAGCGTGCGTGGTTGGTGCGGGTGGGGAATTGGGGGGTGTTGGCGGGGTCGGTGGGGGTGTCGGTGTCGATT
>NZ_DATJYB010000364.1:0-5427 GCF_035499775.1 Mycobacterium sp.
CTGGCCCGGGTTGATTTCTTCCTCACCGACGACGGCCCGGTGATCAACGAGATCAACACCATGCCCGGCTTCACCACGATCTCGATGTACCCGCGGATGTGGGCGGCCAGCGGCGTCGACTACCCGACGCTGTTGGCCACCATGGTGGAGACTGCGCTGTCCCGGGGGATTGGCCTGCGCTAACGAGCGCCAGCCGGGTCGATGGGCACCGCGGTGATGGTGCGATCGATGACTTCGGAGAGTTCCTGGATCGGCGTCGGCCCCGATCCTGACGGCAACGTCAACGCCACATACACCGGTCGGTCGACCGTGTACCAGGTGGACCGGTCTTCCTGCTGTGGTTTCACCTGAAACCACTGCACCCGGTCGACCATCTGGATCGGGGAGCCCACCACGAACTCGGCCGGGCGGTCGAGCCCGCAGCGCAGCACCACCGGCTCGCCGTCCGGGCTGGCCCGCCAGGCGGTAGCGCCTTCGGGTGCGGGTTGCGCGACGGACGCGCGCTGGTAGTCGCCGAGTCGCTGCGGCAGGGCCGCCGTCAGCGCCTTGCATGCGGGGGAGCCGGCCGCCGGTGCCGCGACGGCGGGCAGGGCAACCGGTTGCCGTGGTGCCTGCCGGGTCGACGCGATGACCAGGATGACGCCGACCACAGTCACCGCCAACAGCACGGCGGCAATGATCAGGGCACGTGGCGGACCGTCGGGGCCGTCATGTGGGTCGCGCGTCACCTGCGTGGCTACCTCGGACTCTCATACACTGGCGCGGTCGGCCCGGGCGGGCAGGGACCCAACTTACCCGAGGAGGTGGCGTGCGCGAGGACGCATCGGGAGAGTCGCCGACGTTGCAGCAGCTCGGTGAGTTCGCGGTGATCCAGCGGGTGACGCGGGACCGCCTACAGCCCGCCGCGGTCGTGCTCGGCCCCGGCGACGACGCGGCGGTGGTGTCCGCCGGCGATCGCCGCACCGTGGTGTCGACCGATATGTTGGTACAGGACAGGCACTTTCGGCTCGACTGGTCGACACCCCACGACGTCGGCCGCAAGGCGATCGCGCAGAACGCTGCGGACATCGAGGCGATGGGCGGGCGGGCCACCGCGTTCGTGGTGGGTTTCGGGGCGCCGGCGGATACGCCGGCAGCGCAGGTGGATGCGCTGGCCGACGGGATGTGGGACGAGGCGGAGTGGATCGGTGCGGGCATCGTGGGCGGTGATCTGGTCAGCTGCCCGCAATGGGTGCTCTCGGTGACGGTGCTGGGCGACCTCGACGACCGCGCACCGGTGCTGCGCTCCGGGGCGAAGTCCGGCTCGACGGTTGCCGTCGCCGGCGAGCTGGGCCGCTCGGCTGCCGGATATGCCCTGTGGGACAAGGGGATTGACGGGTTTGACGATTTGCGCAGTAGCCATCTGGTGCCGCAGCCGCCCTACGGTCAGGGTGCGGCGGCCGCGGCGGCGGGTGCCCAGGCGATGATCGACGTGTCCGACGGCCTGATCGCCGACCTGCGGCACGTCGCCGAGGCTTCCGGGGTGGGCATCGACCTGTCCACCGCGGCGTTGGCCCCGGACCGCGACGCGTTGGCGGAGGCCGCGGCCGCGGTGGGCGCCGACCCGTGGCCGTGGGTGCTGGGCGGCGGCGAAGACCACGCCCTGGTGGCCTGTTTCGCCGGCCCGGCGCCGGCCGGATGGCGCGTCATCGGGCGGGTGCTGGACGGCCCGGCCCGGGTGCTGGTCGACGGCGAGGAGTGGGCCGGCTACGCGGGCTGGGAATCGTTCTAGCGCTCGGCACCAATTGGCGCGCCTGCCGCGGCGCGGCGGACAGCCCGGACGTTAGGGTGACGCGGTGAGCGTTTACGCGATCGCCCAGCTGAGATTCACCGACCGGCCCGCCTACGACCGGTACCAGGCGAGGTTCATGGAGGTCTTCCGTCAGCACCCGGGAACGCTGCTGGCCGCCGACGAGTCGCCCCAGGTGATAGAGGGCCAGTGGGACCGCGAGAAGGTGGTGCTGATGTCCTTCCCCGACGAGGCCGCCTTCCGCGGTTGGGCGCAATCGCCCGAATACCAGGACATCTCGAAGGACCGCCAGGCCGGCGCGGACACGGTGGTGCTGCTGGTAAAAGGCGTGCAGTGACCGCGCGACCGTTGAGCGAACTCGTCGAACCCGGCTGGGCGGCCGCGCTGGAGCCGGCCGCCGAACAGGTCGCTCAAATGGGACAGTTCCTGCGCGCTGAGATCGCGGCCGGGCGCAGGTATCTGCCCGCGGGCTCGAACGTGTTGCGCGCCTTCACCTTCCCGTTCGACCGAGTGCGGGTCCTGATCGTCGGGCAGGATCCCTACCCGACACCCGGACATGCTGTGGGCCTGAGCTTCTCGGTCGCCCCAGAGGTGCGGCCGCTGCCCCGCAGCCTGGCCAACATCTTCGACGAGTACAGCGCCGACCTGGGCCATCCCCAACCTTCGTGCGGTGATCTGACGCCCTGGGCGGAGCGCGGAGTAATGCTGCTCAACAGGGTGCTCACCGTGCGCCCCAGCAATCCGGCGTCGCATCGCGGCAAGGGTTGGGAAGCGGTCACCGAGTGCGCAATTCGAGCGCTGGCGGCGCGCCCACAGCCGATGGTGGCGATTCTTTGGGGGCGTGACGCCTCGACGCTCAAACCGATGCTGGCCGACGGCACATGCGCCGCCATCGAGTCGCCGCACCCCTCGCCGCTGTCGGCGTCGCGCGGGTTCTTCGGCTCGCGTCCGTTCAGCCGTACCAACGAGATACTCGCGGGGATGGGCGCCGACCCCATCGATTGGCGGTTGCCGTGAGTGGCGAGCAGGCGAAAGCACCCGACGCCGCGCGTGCGGGTGCTTTTTGCTGGGGGCACCTCCCGCTTGCGGGGGACTGCTCGCGCTGAGTAGCCGCGGCTGAAAGCATCGAGGCATGTACGACTTGGACGAAACCATCCGGCAGCGGCACTCGACGCGAATGTTCCTGGCCGACCCGGTACCACGGCGCCTCGTCGAGGAATCGCTGGAGCTGGCCGTGCGCGCGCCGTCGAACTCCAACGTGCAGCCGTGGCATATGGTGTTCACCTCAGGAGCGGCAAGGGATCGGTTGGTGGCGGCGATGCTGGAAAAGGCGCGCTCCGAACCGCCCAAAGTGCCGCAATTGCCGCCCGAGTTCGCCCATCTGCGCTATGAGCTGGGTGCGCAGGTGTACGGCTCGATGGGCGTCGCCCGCGATGACGCCGAAGGGCGGCGCATCGCGGTGCTACGCAATTGGGAATTCTTCCGCGCGCCGCTGGGCGCGGTGGTGTCGATGCACCAGGACTTCGGCCTTGTCGACAGCCTGGGCGTCGGAATGTTCCTGCAGACACTGATTCTGGCGCTGACCGCCCGCGGGCTGGGCACCTGTGTTCAGGTCGCGATCGGCGGCTATCCCGACATCGTCCGGGCCCAGCTGGACATCCCGCCCGAGATGACGATCCTGTGCGGGCTCGCGATCGGCTACCCCGACCCCGATTTCCCGGCCAACAACCTGCGCACCGGACGCGACAGCATGGACAAGCACGTGGTGTTCCTGGACGACTAGGCCAGGACACTAGTGGCCGCTGTCGAATTCATCACTGATTAGAGCTTCCGGGACACGTGAACTTTAACTGGAACGGTGCCAGTCTCTTGTCGTACCCGCTACAACTTCGGCTACCCCCACGCATTGTGGGTTTGCAATGACGGCGTCGAAATCGTGCGCGATGCCCGGGGAAGACGTTAGGGCATTGCGCTCAATGACCGAGCGGAATCGCTACGTGTGCAACACGATTAGGTTGCTGATCGCGCACACTGCCGGCCTCTCCATCCCGCATTCATGCTTCAGATTTCAGCCACAGCCAGTCGCGCTGTTCGATGCGGCCGGGGCCGTGTCCACTAGACGGCTCAAGCCCGACACCACGATCTTGCGCATGAGTAGACGGCTACTCGAATGCCGTACTGACTGACACGGCAACGAACGACCAGTGCGTTGTCCGCCGCTGCGAGCAAGGCCCGATATCCTTGAACCCGGCCAGATCCAGCCCGTCACCCGGCCAGGGAGAGCACCGTGTACCGGATCTTTGACGCCGTCCGGATCGGCCAGATCACCGGTGCGACCGGCCAGACGTGGAAACACCTCACCGACCCCGTCGGCCATCCGCTGCTCACCGACACCGGCCGCTTCTGGAACGCCATCGGAATCGACTTGGGCGCCAACGCCGATCACTCCGACGGGCGCCTCTACTTGTTCACCGGCGACGTCGCCACCGACCAGTCCGGCAAGCCGCCCGACAACTCCGACATGGTGGCCTGGACCGCCGAACCCGAGCTCTTGCGCAACGGCGGCCACCTCCTGACCGACAGCTGGGACTTCCAGCTGCCACGAAGCGGCCCGAACGTGCGCGGTCAGCCCGGATGGCAGTTCTGCATGCGCTGCTGCGCCCTGTTCTACACCCTGGGCGCACCGGCAGCGTGTTCGCTGGGCGGAACCCACGACACTTACGGTCTGAGCTGGGACCTGTCGGTGCCCGTCGAACCGGCGACCGAAGGACAGAACCAGTGGCGGTTCTGCACCAAATGTCACCAGCTGTTCTACAAGGCGGCCCCATCGACGGCTGCGCGGGCGGCGGCGACCACGACGACCACGGCAGCTGGGCGTTCGTCCTGCCCGTGCGGCCGGGATCCCAAGGCGGGCAGTCGGATTGGCGCTACTGCGCCAACTGCCACACCCTGTTCTTCAACGGATGGCCGACCAAGGGCATCTGCAACGCCGCGCCAGGAGGCGGCATCCACCTCAACGCGGTGACCGACCAGGACATCCCCAACGCCCGCTACGACCCCTTCCACGCCGCGCCTCCGACGGGTTACCTCGGTTCCAACGAGACCCCCGGCGCCGCGTTCAGCTTCGACGGCCGCATGTACGTCTTCGGCGGCGTCGCCCCGCCCGGGCCGATCACGCCCCACCGGGACGGCGACCCGCAACCGGGCAACTACTGGTTCAACAAAACCGACCCGTCCACAAGCGGGCCCTGGGACATCGAGTTCCTGCTCGCCCCCAAGCTGGGCTGGTGCGTCGACGTCGGCCGACTCGAACCGCACGCCCCCTCGGCCTGCACTTCCTCGCGGTACGCAATATCGGCGTACAACCTCACCGCCGCAACGGATTCCGCATGTGCGGCAAGTGCGAGGCACTGTTCGACGCCGGCGGCCCAGCCAACGGGGTGTGCGCCTACGACGGCCTGCCCCACCAACCCGACGACGCCCTCGGCGACTTCTCCCTGAGATCAACCCAGCCGAGGATGCCCATGACCAGACCAACTGGAAGATATGCCAGCACTGCGCATTGCTGTTCTGGTCCGTGGATGCCCGGCAAGGCCGCTGCCCGTTCGGGGGCCAACACGTCTGGGACGGGTCCGACG
>NZ_DATJYB010000365.1:0-27156 GCF_035499775.1 Mycobacterium sp.
TATGCACTCGACCCGAACATGATGCACATGTCCGAGGTCCTCAACGCGCCCGACTTCCTGGTCGGCGAAATGGCCAACCTGTCGGGGCAGGCAGCCGATCCGTTCAAGATTCCGCCTGGCGCGGTGTCGGGACAGTAGGGGCCGGCAGATGATAGACAGACTCACCAAGATCCAGCTCTCGATCTTCGCGCTGGTCACGGTCGTCACGCTGACGATCATGATCATCTTCTATCTGCGGTTGCCGGCGACGTTCGGCCTCGGAACCTATGGTGTGAGCGCCGATTTCGAAGCCGGCGGCGGTCTGTACAAGAACGCCAACGTCACCTACCGCGGCGTTGCAGTCGGCCGGGTGGAGTCGGTGGGGCTGAACAACCACGGCGTCACCGCAAACATGCGGCTCAACAGCGGCACCGAGATCCCGCGGAACGTTACCGCGACCGTGAAGAGCGTCTCGGCGATCGGTGAGCAGTACATCGACCTCGTCCCGCCCGACGGCACGACTTCGTCGAGGCCGAAGTTGCGCAATGGAGACCAGATCGAGCACACCCAAATCGGCAAAGACGTCGCAGACCTGTTGAAACAAGCTGAGACGCTGGTCAACAGCCTGAGCGAAACCAAGCTGCGAGAGTTGCTGCACGAGGCCTTCATCGCCACCAACGGCACCGGTCCCCAGCTGGCCCGACTCCTGCATTCGGCCCGCCTGTTGGTGGACGAGGCCAACGCCGACTACCCGAAGGTTTCGCAGCTGATCGATCAGGCGGGCCCGTTCCTGCAAGCCCAGATTCGGGCCGGGGGCGACATCAAGTCACTCGCCGACGGGCTGGCGCGGTTCACCTCCGAGGTGCGCCAGGCCGACCCCCAGCTGCGTAACACGTTGGCCACCGCACCAGGTGCGATCGACGAGGCCAACACCGCGTTCTCCGGCATCCGGCCGTCGTTCCCCGCGCTGGCGGCCAACCTGGCCAACCTGGGCCGGGTCGGCGTCATCTACCACAAGACGATCGAGCAGCTGCTGGTGGTGCTGCCCCCGTTGTTCGCCGCGATCACCACCGCCGCCGGTGGCACACCTCAAGACGAGGGTGCCAAGCTGGACTTCAAACTCGACCTGAACGACCCACCGCCGTGCGCCGTCGGCTTCGTGCCCCCGCCATTGATGCGCACGCCGGCCGACGAGACGGTGCGCGAGCTGCCGCGCGACATGTATTGCAAGGTCGCCCAGAACGACCCCAGCACGGTGCGCGGCGCCCGCAACTACCCGTGCCAGGAGTTCCCCGGCAAACGGGCACCGACGGTTCAGCTTTGTCGTGACCCGAAGGGCTACGTGCCGACCGGCCGCAACCCCTGGCGCGGTCCGCCGGTCCCGTACACCACACCGATGACCAACGGGCTGAACGTGTTGCCGCCCAACAAGTTCCCGTACATACCGCCGGGCGTGAATCCCGATCCGGGTCCTCCGATCGTCGGGCCGCCTCCACCGGGCGTGGTGCCCGGGCCGGGGCCGATGCCGAACCATCAGCCGCCGTACGTCCAACCGCCGCCGAACGACTCCGGACCGCCGCCGGGCAACCCGTCGTGGATGCCGCCGGGGGTCCCGCCCGTTCCGCCGATACTTCCGTATCCGAAGTACCTTCCGCCGCCACCGCCGCCGGTGGGTGTTGGCCCGCCGCCTCCTGCACCTGGTTCGCCGCCGCAGGCCAGCGGCCCGGCGTACACGACATATGACCCCAGTTCCGGTGCGTTTGCGGACCCGGCGGGCGGGACTGGTATTTTCGCGCCCGGTATGAGCGGCGTATCCAGCGCCGAGAATTGGTTGGACCTCATGCGTGATCCAAGGCCGCTCTAGTGGTAGCTGTAGACACTTCTTCAGACACGCAGCCGACGACGCAACGCGTCCGTCGGAAAGCATCGCGCGCGGCGGGCCCGGCGAAAACCGAGTCGGGCGACGACACGGTCGCTGCGCCCAAAGGTGCTACCGCGGCCAAGGTCGGCACGTCGGCGCAGCCCAAGCGGCCGGCGAAGAGGCCGGCGGCCGTCAAGCGCCCGCCGCGGCGGCAGTCGCACCGGGTCCTGGTTGGATGCATCTCGTTCGCCGCCGCGCTGTTGGCGGTCGGTGCCCTGGTCGGTTGCCTGATCTTCCTGGTGCTCGACCAACGGAAGAACGAGGCCAAACAAGCACGCGCGCAACGTTTCGTCGACGCCGCCTCGCAGACCGTCGTCAACATGTTCAGCTACAAGCAGGACAATATCGACGAGAGCGTGAACCGGTTCTACAACGGGACCAGCGGCCCGCTGCGCGGGATGCTCAGCGCCAGCAACAATGTCGACAACCTCAAGGGCCTGTTCCGCTCCACCAACGCGACGTCGGAGGCCGTCATCAACGGAGCGGCGCTGGAGGGTATCGACGCGGTCACCAACAACGCGTCAGTGTTGGTGTCGGTACGCGTCACGGTCGCCGACGCCGACGGAGTCAACAAACCGTCCCAGCCTTACCGGTTGCGAGTCATCGTGCACGAGGACGACGGCGGACGGATGACCGGCTACGACCTGAAGTATCCGGACGGTGGCAACTGATGCGGCTGCGGCGATGGCTAATCGCGGTCGCCGGGTCAGTGCTGGTTGTAGCCTTCGTCGGGTTGTCGGCGGCGGGCGGCTGGATGTACTGGAACAGGGTGGAGACTCGCGGCGCGGAGTCGGCGCGGGCGGTGTTGCCTCAGCTCGCCGCCAAGGAGATTCCTCAAGTCTTCGCTTACGACTACCAGACCGTCGAGCGCAGCCTCACGGCTACCTACCCGTTCCTGACGCCTGAATATCGCGCGGAGTTCCAGAAGAGCGTCAATGCGCAGATCATCCCGGAGGCCAAGAAGCGCGAAGTCGTCATCCAGGCCAACGTGGTCGGCGTTGGAATGATCTCCGCCAAGCGGGAATCCGCGTCTGTCATGGTGTACATGAACCGCACCGTTACCGACAAGTCACGGCAGCCGCTCTACGACGGCAGTCGATTGCGGGTGGACTTCAAGAAGGTGGGCGACAAATGGCTGATCGCCTACATCACCCCTATCTAAAACGTCAGAAGCACATCGCAATGTCGTTGCAGCGCAACGGATAACGCTCGATCGGGCTGGGCGGGGGACCGGTGAGCGCCAGCGAGAACGGCTGCTTCTTCATGTCCGACGGCAGGCCACAGACGGCGCCGTGCAACGTGGTATGTGTGCCGCCGAACGTCTCGTTGTCGAACGAGTAGGTTTCGGTAGATGCCCCGGTGCCGCCCCCCGGGCACGAAACACCGTCGGGCACCTCTACCTTGAAGGTCCAAAGTCCGCCTGACAGCCTGGCTCTGCCACTGAAGTTCTGCAGCTTGTCTTGGCGGCTGATCTGTTCGGCCGTCGTACTCACCACGTTCAAGGCACAGAAGTTGGCCATGATGGTCGGGTTGTCGTAATCCTTGTAATAGCGGCTTCCGTTTACTTGATCGCACAGCGCCGTGATCGTCCAGGTAACTCCGGACACGCCCGCCTGATTGAAGGCGTAAGCGCCGTCGGGCGGCGGTGCGACGGCATGCGCCGGCCCGCCCGATTCCAGCGCGATCCCAATTGCAACGGCTGAGAAGATGCCGGCGCCGGCGGCCAGACCGCGACGGACTTTCACGTCGTTCTCCCTTCGCGCGCAACACTGCTTTTCCGAGTATCACAGCGGTCGGACGACAACGCCATGGGTTTGCCGCGGTTACTTGGCTTTCCGTGGATGCGCCTCGGCGAGTGCGTCGAGAAATGACCGCGCCCAACGGTCTACGTCGTGGGCGAGCACCTGGCGGCGCAGCGAGCGCATCCGCCGTCGTCCCTCCTCGTCCGACTGGTTGAGTGCGGCCTCGATCGCGTCCTTGACCCCTTCGAGGTCGTGCGGGTTGACCAGGTAGGCCTGGCGGAGTTCGGCTGCGGCACCGGTGAATTCGCTGAGGACCAGCGCGCCGCCAAGATCGCTGCGGCAGGCGACGTACTCCTTGGCCACCAGGTTCATCCCGTCCCGCAGCGGGGTGACCAGCATGACGTCGCTGGCTACGAAGAACGCGATGAGTTCGTCGCGCGGGACCGGACGGTGCAGGTAGTGCACCACCGGATGACCGACCTCGCCGTATTCGCCGTTGATGTGACCGACCTGGCGTTCAATGTCGTTGCGCAGGATCTGGTAACTCTCCACCCGTTCGCGGCTCGGCGTCGCCAGTTGGACCAGCACGGTGTCGTCGCGTTTCGCGCGCCCCTCGGCGAGCAGCTCGGAGAAGGCCTTCAGCCGGACGTTAATGCCCTTGGTGTAGTCCAGCCGGTCGACGCCGAGCAGGATCTTGCGCGGATTGCCCAGCTCTGCACGGATTTCCCGCGCCCTGCGCCGGATGTTGCGGTCGCGCGCCGCATGGTCCAGCTCTCTGGAGTCGATGGAGATCGGAAAGGCGCCCACCTGGACGGTGCGGGACCCCAGCTGGACCTCGCCGAACCGCGACCGCACCCCGACCGATCCCCGCGAGGTGTTGGCGCCCACCAGTTGCCGGGACAGGAACAGAAAATTCTGGGCACCGCCGGCCAGGTGGAATCCCACCAGATCGGCACCGAGCAGGCCTTCGATGATCTCGGTGCGCCAGGGCAGCTGCATGAACAGTTCGATCGGGGGAAACGGGATGTGCAAGAAGAAGCCGATGGTCAAGTCGGGCCGCAGTTCCCGCAGCATTTTGGGTACCAGCTGCAGCTGGTAGTCCTGCACCCACACGGTCCCGTCCAGCGCGGCGGCCCGCGACGCGGCTTCGGCGAAGCGGCGGTTGACGTCGACGTAGCGCTCCCACCATTCGCGGTCGTAGATCGGCTTGACGATGACGTCGTGGTACAGCGGCCACAGCGTGGCGTTGGAGAACCCTTCGTAGTAGTCCGCGACGTCCTCGGCGCTCAGCCGTACCGGCTGAAGCCGGAGCTCGTCCTGGACGATGGGCTCCTCGTCACCGTCGATTACGCCCGGCCAGCCGACCCACGCCCCGCGCCGCCGGCGCAGCAGTGGCTCCAAGGCCGTGACCAACCCCCCGGGGCTGCGTTTCCAGGCGGTGGTGCCGTCCGGAAGCCGCTCCAGATCGACCGGCAGACGATTGGCGACGACGACGAAATCGGAGTCACCGTAGCGCTCCGGATTCGGAGTCGCCGGGCCCTGGCCTCCGCCGGGAGCCATTTTAAGTCTCGATCTTCGCCGGCCCAATACCGAGCATGGACAAGAAGATTCGGCACTCGTCGGCATCGTTTGCGTACGCGGCAACGACCCGCCTCGCCTGGCTTGCGGTGTGATCGGCCAGCGGCTCCACGTCGCCGATATCGCCAGGATCAGATTTGGTAGGCATGACACAACTTTAAGGGACGCCCGTATTGCGTCACACCGGTCCCACTGCTCAGGGGCAATAGCGGCGCACAGGGGGCCCGCTGCCGACCCCCGCCGGGCGGCATGACGCGAGATAGAGCCGGGCATTGCTGCAATTCCTAAATATCAACCATGGGGATATTTAGCGTCGGAGTCGAGTTCAAGAGCCAGATTTGGAAATAGGCGCGGAGGCGATCCGGATTACCCCCGTTAGCGAACCTCTGCTGTGCCGCCCGCACGGTGGGTTGCAGCCCCTGGCCGGGCGGGACAATTGACGGTAGCGTAAGAACCTCATGCCGCCGACGGCAGCACCGAACTATTGGCCCAACGTCGAACAACGCGACGCCAACGTGGAGACAACTCATCGACCGGTCCCGTCGCACGGCAATGGATATGTTTGTCCTTTCCAAATCCGCACAGATATTCCCCGGCAAACTAAGCACAGTATGGGAAAAAAGGCATTATCCTAAGCCACAACGCCCCACCCGGTGGGGTGGCCTTAACGACGTCTGACTCCCGGGGATAAGTAATGACGCTTACACCAGCCGATGTCCACAACGTAGCGTTCTCTCGGTCTCGCCTCGGCAAGCGCGGTTACTGCGAGCAAGAAGTCGACCTTTTCATCGATCTGGTTGAGCAGGAACTGACTCGACACATCGAGGAGGACGCCGAGCTCCGTAACCGAAACGCCGAGCTGCGCAATCGCGATGGTGGGCTGCACAAGCGGGAAATGGAAGTCGCCGAGCGGGAAACCGAGCTCGCCCAGCAGCAGATCGCTTTGCGTCAGTACGAAAGCCGGGTCCGCCAGCAGGAAGGTCAGCTCCGCCAACTCGAGGCCGAGTACGCCCAGCGCGATGCCGTGCTCGTGCAGAAGGAAACCGAGCTCCGCCACCGGGAAGCCCAGGTCGCCCAGCAGGTGGCCAACCTCGGCCAGCAGGAAGGCGAGCTCGTCCAGTGGGAAAACGAGTTGCGCCAGCAGGAAGCCGAGCTCGCCCAGCAGGAGGCCGAAGTCGAGCGTCGTCAGCGGCAGGAGCAACCGGAACCGGTCGCCGCTTGCGTCGGCGCCGAGGCCACCGCCCACCAGGTGTTGCGGCCGTTGCGGCCCGCGACGCAATTCCGGGGGACAGTCGCGCAGGCCGCCGCCGTCAACGGGGTGGGGCACCGCGAGGAGGTGCGGACGGTCGCCGCGGCGGTTCACGGCCGGCATGACATGGAACGGATGGCGGTTCGGGCGGTGACCGACGTTCTCGGCAACACCATCACCGAGACGGTGCACGAGCGGCTGCGCAGAAGCGATATCGACCAGAACGGGGATTCCGAGCCGTCCACCGAGCTCGATCAGCTGAAGGAAAAGAACGCCGAACTCAACCGCTCCAACGAACTGCTCAAGGCCGCCGCGGCACTGCTGGCGGCGGCGCTGGAAAAGGATTGATTCGACGTACTAATCAACCCAGCGGCCAGTGGGCTGGATGCTGGCCGTAATGTGGGCGCAATGACAGTCTCTGACCAGGCCGGCACCGCGGCAGCCAGCGGTAATGCTGATCAGCCGGTGGCCTACGAAACTCTCGACGAGGGCCGCATCGCCCGGATCTGGCTCAACCGGCCCGATGAGCACAACGCGCAGAATCGCACCTTGCTGGTTCAGCTCGACGAGGCGTTCTGCCGCGCCGAGGCCGACGACGCCGTGCGCGTGGTGATCCTCGCCGCGCGCGGCAGGAACTTTTCCGCCGGGCACGACCTCGGCTCGGATGCGGCGTTACTGGAGCGCAAACCCGGACCTAGCCAGCATCCGACCTTTCGCTCGCACGGAGCTACCCTCGACCCGATCATCGAGAAGCTGTATCACCAGGAGTGGCACTTCTTTTTCCAAAACACTTGTCGTTGGCGCGATCTGCGCAAGATCACCATCGCCCAGGTGCAGGGCAACGCGATCTCGGCCGGGCTGATGCTGATTTGGGCGTGCGACCTGATCGTCGCCGCCGACAATGCGAAGTTCAGCGACGTCGTCGCGGTGCGGCTGGGTATGCCGGGTGTTGAATATTATGCTCACCCTTGGGAGTTCGGCCCGCGCAAGGCCAAAGAGCTGCTGCTGACCGGTGATTCGCTGGACGCTGACGAAGCGTATCGACTTGGCATGGTGTCCAAGGTCTTTCCGGTCGACGAGCTGGAGGAAAAGACTCTGGAGTTCGCACGGCGAATCGCCGAGCGGCCCACGATGGCAGCGCTGCTGATCAAAGACTCGGTCAACGCCGCCTCCGACGCAATGGGATTCACCGAGGCGCTGCGGCACGCGTTCCATGTGCACGAGCTGGGGCACGCCCACTGGGCGGCGTACAACGAGAACAGGTTCCCGGTTGGCCTGCCGCCGGACGTCGAGGACTGGCGGACCGCCAAGCCCACCAAAGTGGCGCGCCGCGACACGCCCTAGGTATGGCGTCTGATTTCAGTTCTTAGAGGGGCTCCCATGCAGCTTTCATTCGAAGACCGGACGTACCTGGTCACCGGCGGTGGCAGTGGAATCGGCAAAGGGGTGGCTGCCGGGCTGGTGGCAGCGGGCGCCTCGGTGATGATCGTCGGGCGCAACCCGGACCGCCTCGCGGGTGCGGTCGAAGAGATCGAAGCACTCAAGCCCAAAGGCTCCATACGCTACGAGCCCACCGACGTGACCAACGAGGACGAGGTCACCCGCGCGGTGGACGCCGCGACGGCGTGGCACGGGAGACTCCACGGCGTCGTGCACAGTGCGGGCGGCTCCCTGACCATCGGCCCGATCACCCAGATCGACTCGGATGCGTGGCGACGCACGGTCGATCTCAACGTGAACGGCACCATGTACGTGCTCAAGCACGCCGCACGTGAGCTGGTGCGCGGCGGCGGCGGCTCGTTCGTCGGGATCTCGTCGATCGCGGCCAGCAACACCCACCGCTGGTTCGGACCCTACGGGGTCACCAAGTCGGCCATCGACCACATGATGATGCTGGCCGCCGACGAGCTGGGTGCGTCATGGGTGCGGGTGAACAGCATCCGGCCGGGCCTGACCCGCACCGAGCTCCTCGCGCCGGTTACCGAATCGCCGGAGCTGAGCTCCGACTACGCACTGTGCACGCCGCTGCCGCGGGTAGGCGAGGTTGAGGACGTCGCCAACCTGGCCATGTTCCTGCTCAGCGATGCCGCCGGCTTCATCACCGGACAGTGCATCAACGTCGACGGCGGGCACATCTTGCGCCGCGGCCCGGACTTCTCCGCGATGCTGGAACCCGTGTTCGGCGCCGACGGGCTACGCGGAGTGGTCTGACCCGCCGGCGTCCCGATCGGCCAGCGTCGACACCGCCGACCAGTCCAGCTCTCCACCGCCGGTCGCCACCAGGGTGAGCAAGCGGTCGTGCAGCAGGCTGGCGACGGGCAGCGGCACCTGCAGGTCCTCAGCCGCGGCCAGCACCAGCCGGATGTCCTTGAGGCCCAGCGTTGCTGCGAACCCGGCGAGCTCGAACTGTCGGCGCGCGATCAGTCCGCCGTAAGTCTGGTACGCCGGTCCGGCGAAAAGCGTGGAGGTGAGGATGTCGACATATTGCTGCCTGTCGACGCCCGACTTGGCGACGAGTGCCACCGCCTCCCCGATCGACTCGATCGCCGAGGCGAGCAGAAAATTGCCGCTCAGTTTCGCCAGGTTGGCCGCATGCGGCTGCTCGGACACCACGAAGGTCCGTTGACCGATGGTGTCGAACAGCGGGGCCATCGCCTGCACCACCTGCGGCGCGCCCGCCGCCACGACGAAAAGCTTTGCGGCAGCGGCTGCTTCGGGTCGACCGAAGACCGGCGCGGCGACGTACTGTTGACCGGCCTCGGCGTGCGCGGCCGCCAGGCGCCGGGACATTGCGACGCTGATCGTGCTCGACGAGATGTGGGTGGCGCCCGGCGCCAGCGCCGCCACGATGCCGTCCTCGCCGAAGGCAACATGTTCGACGGCCCGGTCATCGGCCAGCATCGTGAACACGACCTCACCGTTGCTGGCGTCGGCAACAGTGCTCGCCGCGCTCGCGCCCCGTTCGGCGAGGGCTTGTGCTTTGGCGGGGGAGCGGTTGTAGACGGTGAGGTGGTTGCCCGCCTTCAGAAGGTTCGCGGCCATCCCGGCGCCCATCTTCCCCAGACCGATGAATCCGATGTCCATGGCGTCAACGATGCCGCGCCTTGCGATGATGAGCACGCCGAATGACGGGAGAAGCACAATGAACCGATTAGAGGGCCGGCGGATCCTGGTGACCGGAGCCGCGTCGGGCATCGGCCAGTCAACCGTGCTGCGCCTGCTCGACGAGGGTGCCAGCGTGCTGGCGGCCGACGTCATGGCCGACGGTCTGGAACAGACCCGGGCCCGGGCCGACGAGGCCGCAACCGGTGACCGGCTCACCACCATGCAGATGGATGTCAGCAACGAGGATTCGGTGGTCGACGGCGTGTGCCTTGCCGTGCAAACGCTCGACGGCCTGGATGCACTCGTCAACGCGGCCGGCATCCTGCGCGCCGCACATACCCATGAAACCGGCACCGAGTTGTGGAATCAGATCATCGCGGTCAACTTGACCGGTACTTTCCTGGTGGTCCGCGAGGCACTGCCCGCGTTGCTCGGCAATCAGCGCAGCACGATCGTGAACTTCAGCTCCACATCGGCCTCGTTCGCACACCCGTACATGGCGGCCTACGCGGCGAGCAAAGGCGGCGTCCAGGCCTTCACCCATTCCCTGGCGCTCGAATACGCGCGAGACGGGCTGCGCGCGGTATGTGTGTGCCCGGGCAGCATCAAGTCCGGCATCACCGACGCCACCGGCGGATACATTCCGCAAGACGCCGATTGGAAGCTGTTCACCAGGCTGATGCCGATCCTGCCGACCACGGAGAAGTCCAGCGGCGCCGGGATGGCCGACCCCCGAGTGGTGGCCGGCGTGATCGCCATGCTGGTGTCCGAGGACGGCGCGTTCATCACCGGCACCGAAATCCGCATCGACGGCGGAACGCACGCCTAGTTGACGCAGGGCACCCCGCCGCCGTCGATGGGCTTCCCCCGATCGGGCGTGGGCAGGGTGGTGGTGGCGTAGCCGTAAGACCCGTAGGAGCTCGACTTGGTGGATGTCGTGGTCGTGGTGGTGGTGGTGGTCGTGCTTTCGTCGGGGGCGGGCATCGAGAAGTTGGTGTCCACGACCACCTCGACGTGTCCGGGCGCGAGGGCGGGATCAGCCCGCTTCGGGGGGTCGATGCCGAGCAGTGTGGCCACATTGCGCGCGTCGGTGTCCGCACCGGCACCGTAGGTGATCGTCGTGGCTGTCGGCTCGCCCGAGTTGCGATCCCGGACCTGTCCCATGGTGTAGCCGTGTTTCTTGAGTGCGCGGGACACGTCGCTGGCGAGTCCGGTCAGGCTGCCGGAGTTGATCACGTCGACGACGGTGGACGGGTCGGGCTTGCTGACCGTGGTGGTGGCGGCTACCGGCGGTGCGGCGCCGATGGCCGCGGCCACCTCGGCCTTGATCGCGGCCGCGTCGATGATGTTGACGCTCTGGCCGTCGATCTCGTCGTACCGGACGACGGGCAACGTCCGGAACTCGACGTTGCCGCCCGCGAGGGCGCCCATGCGCTGGATCAGGTCGGCGTCCCAGCCGGCCGACAGCACGACATCCTTGCGCGCCACCGCCATCAGGCTGTTCAGCTTGTCCAGGTTGCTGAAGGTTCCCGAATCCTGCAGCTCGCGCATGACCGAAGAGAGGAACGCCTGTTGCCGGTGCGTACGGTCCAGGTCGCCGTTGTCCAGGCCATGGCGCTGCCGGACAAACGCCAGCGCCTGCGAAGCGTTCAAGCGCTGACGTCCGGCCGGGAAGTTGGCGCCGGAGTACGAGTCGTCGACGGAATGGTTGAGGCACACTTCGACGCCGCCCAGGGTTTGGGCGAGGTCGTAGAAGCCGGCCAGATTGACCTCTGCGAAATAGTCGATCGGAACGCCGGTCAGGCTGCGCACCGCGCGCAAGGTCGCGGCCCGGCCGGCTTCGCGGCCCTTGGTCTCGAGCTCTTTACGGGTGAGGTTGCCCTGGTTCGCCAGCTTCTGCGCGACATATTGCTTGGTAAGCCCGTAGGCCTCTTTGATCTTGATGTGGTTGTAGCCCGGAATGCCGTTGAACGGCACCCAGTCATCGCGGGGAATCGAGAATGCGACAGCTTTGCCGTCGGCGCCCACGTGCACGAGTATCAGGGTGTTGGTGTTGTAGCCGCCGTCGTCGGAGTCGCCCGCGTGCAGCTGCCGCAGGATCGACGACGGCAGGTCGTTGCCGTCCTGGTCTTTGCGTGAGTCCAGCCCGATGAGCAGAATGTTCATCTGGTTGCCGCTGGAGCGCGGGTCGTCCGGGCTGAGGGCCTCCGAGATGGTGATGCCGCCCAGCGCGCCGTGGGCCACCCAATATCCCGCACCGGTGAGCAACACCGCCACCAGTGACACCAAAGTCATGAAGCCTCGGACCACCCCCCTGCGAAACCGCGACGGGCGACGAGCGGCACGATGACGGTGCCGATGAGTGGAGCCGGCCATCACAAACCTAGGCCGCTGACACGCTTGCAACCGCGCGCACCAGCGACAACCGCATGAGCGGTTTGCGGTGATGTGGCTTGTTGCATGACGTCAAGTATGCGGTAGCTTGCTAAGAAGCCCCCTACCGAAAGGGTCACAGTGGGTGGGCTCGCGCAGCGGTCCGTGACCCCGATCACAGCCGCTTTATCGCTTCTACCAGCAGGTTCTCGCTGCAGCGAAGGTCTTGTTGCCAGTCGGGCACGAATGCGTCACAATCCGGCCTCCGGGTACGGTCGTCGTTAGATGGTGTCACCGCAGGACCTCTGGTGCGAAGGTGGGCGGCAATGGCTGGTCGCGACGGGGATGTGCAGAATTTCGCGGGCACGATCAATCTGGATGTCCGCGACTCGGTGCCGGACTGGAGCGCCTTCACGGCCAAGCCGGCACCGCCCGGCGCCCCGAACGTATTGGTCATCCTCTATGACGACACCGGGATCGCATCGTGGTCCACCTACGGCGGGCGGGTCAGCATGCCGACCCTGGACCGGCTGGCGGCGAGCGGCCTGACCTACGGCCAATGGCACACCACGGCGCTGTGTTCGCCGACGAGGTCGTGTTTCCTTACCGGACGCAATCACCACCTCAACGGCTTCGCCTCGATCTCCGAGGCCGCAACCGGGTTCCCCGGCTACTCCTCGCACATTCCGCCGCAGAACGCGACGATCGCGACCGTGCTGCGCGATGCCGGTTGGAGCACCCTGTGGGTCGGCAAGAACCACAACATCCCGGTCGACGCCTGGGGAGCCGGCAGTTCGCGCAAGGAGTGGCCTCTGGCCCAGGGCTACGACCGGTTCTACGGGTTCATCGGGGGCGAATGCAATCAGTGGTTCCCGTCGCTGGCCGAGGACAACCACTACATCGACCAGCCCTACCTGCCCGAAGAGGGCTATCACCTGTCCAAGGACCTGGCGGACAAGGCGATCGCGTTCATCCGCGACGTCAACCAGACCGACCCGGAAAAGCCGTGGTACATGTGGTACTGCCCGGGCGCCAACCACGCGCCGCACCATGCCCCGCAGGACTACATCGCCAAGTACAAAGGCATGTTCGACGACGGCTACGAGGCCTACCGGGAGTGGGTGCTGCCGCGGATGATCGAACGCGGCATCGTGCCGGAGGGCACCGAGCTGACCCCACTGAACCCGATGCCGCCGGGCACCTTCGTGGAGGCGGACGCGGTACGCCCGTGGGATTCGCTGTCCGGTGACGAGAAGCGGCTGTTCGCCCGAATGGCCGAAGTGTTCGCCGGGTTCTCCGAATACACCGACGCGCAGATCGGACGCGTCATCGACTTCCTGGAGGAGTCGGGGCAGTTGGACAACACCCTGGTGATCTACGCCGCCGACAACGGCGCCTCCGGCGAGGGCAGCCCACAAGGCTCGGTGAACGAGGGCAAGTTCTTCAACGGCTATCCCGACGATATCGAAGAGAACCTGGCCATGATCGACGAGCTGGGCAGCCCCAACACTTACAACCACTACCCGACGGGTTGGGCGGTGGCGTTCTCCACGCCGTTTCGGATGTTCAAGCGCTACACCTACCAGGGCGGTGTGTGTGACCCGCTGGTGATCAGCTGGCCTCGGGGCATCAGGGCGCGCGGCGAGGTGCGCAGCCAGTACCACCACGCCGTCGACATCGTGCCCACGATTCTGGACTGCTGCGGTGTCGAGATGTCGGGCGTTGTCAACGGCGTCGAACAGCACCCGTTGTCCGGGGTGTCGATGCGCTACTCCTTCGACGACGCCGCAGCGCCCACCACCAAAGAAACCCAGTACTACGAGATGCTCGGCCAACGCGGCATCTGGCATCGCGGCTGGAAGGCCGTCACCGAGCACGGTCCGATCAGCGGGATGAGCGACTTCGAGAAGGACCGGTGGCAGCTTTTCCACACTGACGAGGACCGCTCGGAGGCGCATGACGTCGCCGACCGGTATCCGGACAAGGTGGCGGAGCTCAAGGAGCTCTGGATGCGCGAGGCCAAGGCCAACAACGTACTGCCGCTCAACGACATGATGATCACTGGCAAGGACCTGCAGGCCTTCCTCGCGGATCTACTGACGTTTCCATGGGCCGGATTTCATGCGGCGCGTCCGGGTAGTGGTGGGCAGAGGCCGCCTCGTGTCAGCAGTGCCATGGCTATGAGTGCGTCGGGGCTGTGGAATCCGTAGGCGCGCTTGGTCAATGCCCGCAGGTGGGTGTTGGTGGCTTCGGAGCGGGCGTTGGACAGGCCGTGGTCGAGCGTGTT
Organism: Mycobacterium sp.; assembly: GCF_035499775.1. Lineage (GTDB taxonomy): Bacteria > Actinomycetota > Actinomycetes > Mycobacteriales > Mycobacteriaceae > Mycobacterium. Next base: position 14,235 of record NZ_DATJYB010000365.1, read on the forward strand.
GTGGACCAACTCGCGGTAGCGGCGGAGGCTGCGGGCGAGCGCGACGAACTCCTGGATGCGCGAGTGCGACGCCCACGACAACCACCCGGCCAACAGCTGCCGCCCGTACTTGCCTTTGACCCGAAAGACCTCGCGCAATTGCTCTTTGAGCAGGTACGCCCGGTAGAGGGTGCTGTTGGTGGCCGCGATCTCGGCGAGGCTGGTGCGCTGCTCGCAGGTCAGGTCGGGCGGGTTCTTGCGGGTCGCCCACATGGCGTGCCGATCGCGGATCCCTGCCTTGGTCATGGTGCGCACCCGCACTTTGTCCAGTGCCTTCATCGCCCAGGCCACGACATGGAACGGGTCCAGGCAAATCACTGCCTGCGGCGCGCGCTGGCGCACCAGGGCATGTATCCATTCCGCGCCGTCGCAGCTGACGTGGGTGAGCAGCTTCGCGCGGTCGGCGCCGAGCTGGTCGAAGAACCGGCCCAGCGTCTCGGTGTTGCGGCCCTCGGCCGCCCACACCAGCCGGCCCGTCCCGTGGTCCACGATCACCGTCATTCTGTGGAATCAGAATTGTCAAGTTCACGATTTCCCGGTTCGGATCTGCACGATCGGCAGCATGGTCGTGGTTGCAGGCGTGCCGAGTTCACGTGGGGTGGGTCCAGCGGGAGTGGGTACGTCGGCGAGCCGATCGAGCAGTGCGGCGACGGCGGTGTGCCCGTCGTCGACGGCGGCGCGTTCGTCGTCGGTGAGCGGGATGCTGGCGAGCATGCGCTGGAGGTTGCCGCTGGCCTCGAGCAGCTGGGCTTTGGTGGAGTCCTTCGGGGTGTAGAAATCGCAACGGGCGCAAGCCATCCGGTGAGGACACTGCTCGAAGAAGCTATAGGTGCACCAGCCGTGGCCGAGGTCGTAGTGCTGCCACGGTTCGCCGGCGGCGGCCGCTCCGGAAGTGACGGCGTCGCGGTCGACGAGGACCTCAATAACGCGGACGTTGCGGGCGAAGTACCCGGCCTCGGAGTAGGCCTTGGACAACGTGTTCGGGGTGATCTTGGCGTAGTGCTGGGTGGTGTTCGGCGTGCGGTGCCCCAGCCAGGCCTGCAGCTCGAACAGCGTCATTGGTTCTTTGGCGTTGTAGAGCTGGCTGGCGATCGTGGAGCGGGCTCGGTGGCTGGTGATGTTGCCGCGGACGTCGGTGGTGGGCACGCCGGCCTTGCCGCATAGCGCCGGGATGATGGTGTGGTTGACGTACTCCTTGGCGACGGGCTGGGCGCGCACCGAGAACAGCATGTCGACGCGCTCGGCGGTCTTGCGGTCCAACCGCTTCGGCTGCTCGGGCCGCAGCGCCTGCCAGGCCTCGATGGCTTGGCCGACGATCGGGTCGACGGGCTTGGTGAATGCGGTGCCGGTCTTGTGCACGGGAACATCGAGCAGGCAGACCGCGTCCTCAGCAAGGATCTCGCGCGAGTCGCCCGGGATGGGCAGGCCGTCGTGCTGCCAGCGGATGCAGCCGACGCGCAGCCGCGAGATCTCGTTGCTGCGCAGCCCGGAGAACAGCCAGGTCAGCGTGACCGCACGGATCAGCTCCATCGGGTAGAAGGTGTCAGCGGACTTGCCCGGCAGGTCGGCGGGGGTGAGGTTGAGCCCCGCCCACAGCAATTTGGCCCACACGTCATCGGCGATGACCCGCGGATTGGTGCCGATCAGCGCGGCGATGCTGCGCGGCAGGGCCAGTGCCCGGTTCGGGTCGAACCGGCGGGGGATCCACTCCCATTCCTGACAGTCGCGGAAGAAGGTGCGGGCGGCGGTGAGGTTTTGCGCCTTGGTGCGCGGCGAGATCGGTTCTCCGACACGGTCGCCCAGCGCATCACGACGTTGAACCCAATCGCCGACACTCATCCGGTCGACCGCGGCGACCCAGGCCGCGCAGGTCGCTCGGGTCCACTGCCCAGGCTCGGTGAGCTCCGGGTGCTCGGCGGCCAGCCAGCGGCCGGCCTTGGCCAAGACGGTGCGGATGACTCTGCGCACCTTCGGCGTCAGCGTCGAGGTGGCGTACCAGCGTTCGATCCACGCGGCCCATACCGGATCGGCGCCCTCGATGCCGGGGGCATGGTTGTAACCGGTGCGCACGGGCGGATCGCAGTGTCCCAGCTCGGCGACCGCCCGCTGCAGCGCATACAGCATCGACCCCTGATGCCCATCGGTCGCCGGATGCGCTCGCAGCAAGTCGAACGCCGTCGTGGTCAGGTCCTCAAGCCGGGGACTGCGGTTGAGCAGCAGGGCCTGGCTGAACACACCCCGCATCCGGCTCTTGCCCAAGCTGTCGCGGTATCCCCACCGGTCGAGCACGTCACCGGCCCGCCGCAGTGACTCCCCGACCACTGGTTCACCGAATATCAAGCAGGCCAGGTGAAGTCGGTTGAACATGCCCAGGTGATGGAAGTTGGTGAACCCGCCGAGCAGATACGCCAGGGCAACCACGTACGGCCGCACCGTCGACTCGGTCGGCGGCGTCTGCGCGGTGACGAACTCGCGGGCGCTGCCGGCGCACAGCCGCGCCCACTCCCACGGTGTCCAGCCCCACCAGGACTGGCCGGCGTCGGCGCAGTGCTGCAAGACCGCGCCCGCCGCGTGCAGGCCCGCGCGTCGGTAACGGATATGCTCGCCGTGATGCAGCACGGCGAGAGTCTCATCGAGCGGTTCGACCAAGCGGGCCAACGCATTCCATTGTGGCGTTGTCCGTCGCGGGACGGCCCGGTTGCGTCGCAGCCCGACCGGGCCCAGCGCGAGCAGCGCCGCCGCTTCGCCGTCGAGCAGCGCGACCCGGCGATCCCACAGGCTGTCCCGCCCAGGATGCCCAGACAGTCGGTTGCGGTCCGTGGCCAGTGATGCCAGCGCAACGGCGGTCATTCCGAAGCGTCCTGTCCGACTCCGGGTCCGGTCAGCATGCCGATCCGCCACGCGTGGATATGGGCCATGGAGGAGTTCAGCTTCGCCGCCAGATCCCGCCCGGACAGGTGGATGTACTGCAGCGTGGAGTCGGTGCTGCGATGTCCGGCGAACGTGGCGATCGCGTGCAGCTCCCAGCCCATCCGAGCCAGATCCGTCAAGCACAGATGCCGCGTGGTATGGGTGGAGAACCGAGGAAGGTTGGCCGCCAACGCAACTCGCCGCACCACCTTCGACCACGTCCACAACGTGATGGGTTCGGCGTGGTTGCGGCGTGACTCCGACAGAAACAAACCACCCCGCGCCCGGCTCAGCGTCGCCCGGTGCCGCAGATACTCCGACAGCAGCACACCCGTGGGCGCCGAGTACGGCACCACCCGCTCACGGCGGGTCTTCGTGGTCTCCGCACGCACCCGCACGGTGCGGTGCGCCGGGTCGAGATCGTCGCTGCGTAGCGCGCACAACTCCTCCCGGCGCAGCGCCGCATCGTAGGCCAGCGCGAGCATCACCCGATTCCGGATCGGCTCATCGGCGAACACCGCCAACAATCGCAGCCAGTCGGCCTCACTCGGGATCCACGGCAGCTTCACCAACCGCGGCACCAGTGCGCTCGCCCGCCCACCCGACCGGCCAGGCGTATAACGGCCCCGACCAACAGGATTCGACTCCCGCACCCCTTCTTCGACCAAGAAGTCGTAGAACAGCCGCACCGGCACCAGACGCTGCTGCAAGGTAGCGTTCGCCAGCCCCGACCCCGAGTCCAACGCCACCACATTGGCGCCGCGCCGACTCGGCCGCGACGTCAACTCCCGCACGAACACCGCCACGTGGGCGCGGGTCGCGGTCAACGGGTCGATCCCCTCCCGCTCACAGACCTGCAGATACTCGGCCAGACCCCGCGCATACGCATCGATAGTCCGCGGTGCACGTCCCAGATCGGTCCAGATCCGCAACCACTCCACCGCCCGCTCATGCCCAGCGAGCACCGGCCACTTCGACTCCACCGCCTCAGGCATGCCGCAGACCCCATCGTCAACCCCGACCAAGCTGATCCGTGACGCTACGGGGCCGCGTCGTGGCCCCCGCCGACCGACACGCCGTCAGATTCCACGTAACTTATAAATACCGCTGCCCCCTGCGACAGGCGATCTCGTCGATGCCGATCCGGGTCAGCCCGGCGAGCAGGTCGTTGGTGTCGCGGCCGTCGGCGACCACCCGAGCAACGATCGCCGCCACGGTGCGCCAGGCGATGCGCAGCAGCACCGTGAGCACGCTCAGCGCAGCGTGCGCGGCCAGCCACGCGCAGGTGTCCTCAAACAACCAGGTGTGCTTGGCGCCCGGCCGCGCCCACGGCACGTGCGCCACCACCACCCCATCTTCCGGGCATTCCACCCGCGGCACCGCAGCCTGCAGATACGCCTTCGTCGTTCCGACGTCGAGGGTGCGCCAGCGCCGAATCCCGTCCCCGCCGTCATAACCCGGGCAGCGTTTGCGGCAGCGCGAACACCGGCCGGCCTGCGCGGCCTTTGGGCGCACCGACAACACCAGCACCTCAGCGGCCTGCGGGTTGCGCCCGCGCGAGGTCTCGACCTCAATCGAGATGTCCTCGACCACCATGTTCACCCCGCCCAGACCGGACGCGAATACCCTGGACATGCGCAACGCCGTAACCCCTCCTACGTCTTGAACCTTGGACAGTCCAAAACGTAAGCAGGACACGGCGTTGCGCCCAAACCTCAGGTCAGCAAACCCACGACAACGTCACAAGAGCCTTCCTCGCGATGGAATTCAAGGTCCCGGTACCGCCCGGCGGGCAGTACATCTACTACCCGGGCAGCAGCCCGATTCCGGAGCGGTCGGCGGCCAACACCCACGCGGTGTCGTTCAAGGTCCTTGCCGATGTGGTCGTCGAATCAGCCACGCGGGGAGTCATTTTCGCACACGGCCACCGGTTCGGCGGGCATGCGCTCTATGTCAAGGACGGCACTGTGAAATACGCCTACAATTTCCTCGGCATCGGCACCCCGCAGGTCCTCGAAGCTCCGCTGCCGCCGCCGGGTCGGCACCTCATCGGGGTGGACTTCGCCAAGGAAGGCAGCGGGGAGCATGGTGAAAGCTTCGGCACTGCAACGCTTTACGTCAACGACGAGCCGATCATGGGCAAGGAGATCCGAACGATGTCCGGGCATTTCTCGTGTTGCGGGGAAGGACTGTGCGTCGGCTACGACAGCTCCGACCCAGTGACCACGGACTACCCCTACCGCTTTGAGTACGCGGGCGGCGAGATCGTCAAGGTGGTGTTCGACATCGCCGACGACGCCTACATCGACGTGGAACGACCCTTCGCCGCCGCTGTGGCGCGGGACTGAAGCGCCTTGGCGATCAGGCCTTCTCGCGGTCCTCGCCGGACTTGTAATAGAGACGGATGTTGGTGCCTGTGACGCTTTCGACGAGATACACGCCGAACGGCTCGACCTCGTAGTAGTAGTGAACGTAGCCCTGCGAATCCAATCCGGTGGCACATGTATAGCCCGGCGCACCGCAGCGTTGTTTGACCGGCAATGCGAGAAGGCCGATCGCGAGCGCCACGGCGATCGCGATCAAGAGCCTGCCTCTGGTCAAACGTGTACCTCTGCTTCGACAAGGATGCATTGTCGTTGGCAGTGTATGTGACTTAGCGGGCTGTCTCGACGCGCGTTCGACATAGCCAGCGCCACATCGGGTTACGCGCGGCCGGGGGACCAGCGGTGCGCCGAAGTTCCGGTTGTCGCGGTGCGGGCAAAAAAGGCAGTCCCCCGCGGCGCGGCCGTAACGGCAGTAAGGTCTTTCAGCTATGGCCACTGCAAATCCGGGCGACGCAGAGTCGCCGCAGCCGCGCGTCGAGGTGCTGGGCAACATCGGGCCCAACTGGTTTGCCTCGGTGATGGGCACCGGGATCGTCGCCACCGCCGGCGCTACGCTGCCGGTCCACGTATACGGATTGCGCGGATTCGCGGAAGTGGTCTGGGTCATCGCCGCCGTCCTGCTCGTGGTGTTGATCGTCGTGGTCGGCGGCCACTGGTTGCGCCATCCCACCGTGGCGCGCAGCCACGCCCGCAATCCGCAGATGGCGCACTTCTACGGCGCCGCACCCATGGCGCTGATGACGGTCGGCGCGGGGGCGGTTCTGGTCGGTCGCGATCTGATCGGCGATCGCATCGCCGTCGACCTCGACTGGGTGCTGTGGACGGCGGGAACTGTGGGCGGGCTGTTCACCGCGGTCAGCATTCCCTTCCTGATGTTCACCCAATACGAGGTCGAGCCCGACGCGGCGTTCGGCGGCTGGCTGATGCCGGTCGTCCCGCCCATGGTCACGGCCGCGACGGGTGCGCTGCTGATCCCGCACGTGGCGGCGGGCACTGGTCGTCAGACCATGCTGTACGGGTGCTACGCGTTGTTCGGATTGTCTTTGCTTGCCTCGTTCAACATCATCGCGATGATCTGGAGCCGGCTCACCTACTACGGCATCTCGGGTACCGCGCGGGTGCCGACACTGTGGATCGTGCTGGGTCCGCTCGGCCAATCCATCACGGCCGCCGGGCTTCTCGGCGCCAACGCCGCGCTGGCCGTCGACCCGGACGTGGCCGGGGACCTGAATTCGTTCGCAATCCTCTTCGGAGTTCCGGTCTGGGGGTTCGCGGTGTTGTGGATCGCGCTTGCCACCGCCCTCACGGTGCGAACGCTGCGGCGCGGCATGCCGTTCGCGCTGACGTGGTGGAGCCTGACGTTCCCGGTCGGCACCTTCGTCACCGGCACCGCGCAGCTCGCCGCGCACACTCATGTGCCCGCATTCAAGGTGGCTGCGACCATTGCCTACGCCGGTCTGTTGTTCACCTGGCTGCTGGTGACGGTGCGGACCACCCGGGGTAGCTTGCGCGGCAACCTTCTCAAGCTGCCGCCGAGCGCCGCCCCGATCAAGTCGAGTAAGGACCCGAAGGTCGAGGCCGGCCGCTGATCTGTCAACTGCCCCGACCGAGATGAGAAGAAAACCCAATGCCGGGGAGCGGCGGCGCGAACTGTGCGACGCCGCGATCGAGCTGTTGGCCGCAGACGGAGCGCGCGGCGTGACCCATTTGCGCGTCGATCGGCGCGCGGGGGTGGCCGACGGCACGACCTCGTTCTATTACCAGACCCGGTCGGCTCTGCTGCGCGGCGCGACCGATCGGGTGGTGCAGCTCGACGTGGCGGATTTCGTTGCGGCGATGAATGAAGCAAAGGCGGCCGCGGGCGACAAGACCGAATCGCTGCTGTCGCGATTGGCCGAGCAGGCCATGCGAACCGGCGTCGAACCGGAGCGCTCGCGTGCCCGCGCGCGCTTCGAGCTGCTGATGGTGGCCGCCCGCGATCCCGAACTGAGCGCCGTGTTCCAGAACCTGATGGACCAGTTCGTCGCGATCAGCGAAGAGGCCGTCGCCGAACTGCAGCCCGCCGACGTTCCTCCGGATCGGGAGCTGATCAAAGAGCAGGCATTCGCGGTGGTCACCTTCCTCGGCGGGTTTCTCTTTCGGTTGGCCAACGGCCTGGCTCGACTCGAAAACGCCAAGCAGCTAGAGGGTTATCTCCATGCAGTGATCGCCGGGGTGGCAGCGGAGCACGCCCGCATCCGTGGCGCGGGCTGACGCGCGCTCAGTCCGACGACCCAGGCGTGACGAGAACGCGCCCGTGCACTCGCGCGTCGCGCACGAGATCGAATGCCTCGCCGATCCGGCTCAGCCCGAGCGACGGCCCGATTATGGGTGCCGGGTCGACGGCGCCGCTGCCGAACGCGGCGATGACCTCGCGGAACTCGTCGGGGGTGTAACAGACCGAGAACCGAATGGTGAGTTCCTTGAGCAACGCGGTCACCGGTTCGATGGACACCGGCTCGCCGCACGCACCGCTGATGACGATTCGTCCCCGGGGCCGCACCGCCGGTTGGCATGCTTGCAGAAGTTCCTGGTGCCCAACGCATTCCACTACGGCGTCGTACCCGTTGGCGTCCCCCTCGGCGACCGCGGCCACCGTGTCGGTGGCACCCATGGCCAGGGCCGAATCACGCCGCTGCGCAGCGGGGTCGACGGCGGTGACGCGCCCGGCGCCCAGCGCCCGAGCCCACGCGATCGTCGTCAGACCCACTCCGCCCGCACCGACAACCAGTACATCCTCGCCAGGACTGACCTGCGCGCTGTGGATGCCGTGCAGCCCAACCGCGAACGGCTCCACCAAGGCTGCGTAGTTGTCGGTCATGCCGTCGGGCAACGCGAATGCATGCCGGGCGGGCACGACGGCAAGCTCGGCGAAGCCGCCCCGGTCGGGGCCGATGCCGACGTAGCGAGTCTGCGCACAGTGCGATACGGCACCGGTCTCGCAGTACTGACAGCTGCCGCAGGAAAAGACCGGCAGCACGGCAACTTTGGTTCCCTCCCGCCAGCCGTGGGCGCCCGAACCGACCGCGACGATCTCGCCGCCCAGTTCGTGGCCCATGACCATGCCGGCGGGCATGAACGGCTGCGCCTTGATGTCAGACCCGCACACGCCGCAGGCCGCGACTCGGATCACCAACTCACCGGGTCCCGGCGCCGGATCGGGCATGTCGACCACGGCGAAGCCGCGTTGCTCGGTCGTCACCGCTGCCTTCATCGTTCAGAATCCTTCGAGTTCGATGTCGAACATCGACAGATATTCATCGAAGACCGGTTCGAGGTCGGCCCGGGTCACGCCGGTCCCGTCGAGCGAGTAAGGCTGAACACCGAAGCGGTCCTGCGGATTTCGTTTGAGCCAGTCGAGCATGGCATGCTCTGTCGACGCCGTGAGCTCATCGCCGGCCCAGTCGTACAGGGCGCGCATCACGCCGATGGGGTCGCGTATGAGGGCCGAGTAGTGCAGGTCGAAGAAGCGGTGCTCGCCGATGCGTTGGCGGGCCAGCAACGGCCGCACGACGTGAGCCCGTAACTGGCGCAACACATTCGACACCACTGCCGGTACGTCGACGGCACAGCCGAGCACTGCCCGAGACAGGTAGTTCAATCGCAGGAACGAGGCGGTGGCCTGGAACGGGTCGCGATGCGCCCACACGATGCGCACGTCGGGGAACGCGGCCAACAGCGCCTCGATGTGCACCGCATGCGAGGGCATCTTGAGTGACCAGGTGCCCGGGGCGCGCGACTGCAACAACTGCAACACCGACCGCTGGTAGACGTAGGCGCTGGTCATGTCGGTCTCCGACAGCCAGTCCGCGTAGGCGGAGGTGGGCATGAAGGCCTCCCAGAGGTACGCCTTGAAGTCCTGGCTCTGGACGAACACGCACTCCGTCGGACCGTCGGCCTCGTCCCAGTGCACCATCGGGATGTTGGCAGCCTTGAGCCCCTCGGCAAGAACCGCCAGTTCCGCCTTCTTCTTCAGGCAGCGCGGATCGGTGCGCAGCGTCTCGGGCGTCGGCGGCGGCACCGAGTCCTCGGCCTCCCACGTCAGCAGTGATCGCCGTCGTGGATCCTGGTCGAGCAGATAGCTCGCCAATGACGTGCCGGTACGCGGCAATCCGAGGATCACCAGTGGACGCTCCACCGGCTGCTGCCCGACCTCGGGATGCCTTGCGAGGTAGTCGACGATGCGCAGGCGATTCCGCAACGCGTCGACGAACTGGTTGTAGACGAAGTCGCGCCCACCCGGATTGACGCCGGGCGTGGACTTTACGCTGTCGACGAGTACACCCAGCCCCTCGCGCCACGAGTCGTCGCCGAAGTCGTCGAGACCGGTGCGCTCGCAGGCGCGGGTGATTAGTTCGTCCATGCCCGATAAGACTATACGGCCGTAGAGAACAAATGTTAGGTTATCGCCGTGCAATCCCTAGATGCTCTCGTCAAACAGGGTGAAGCCAGCCAGGATGCCGTCGACCTCGGCGACGGCATCTTTATGTCCCGCAACATCGCCAACAGCTACCTGATCACCACCGACGACGGTGACGCCTTGATCAACACCGGCACCGACTTCGAGGCCGACGCGATCAAGACGCGCTTCGCGCGGGTGAGCAAGGCACCGCTGAGGGTGATCACGTTCACCCAGGGGCACCCCGATCACGTCGGTGGATGGGATCTGTTCAACGCGCCCCGCGTCCAGACGATCGCCCAGGCCAACCACAGTGACGTGCGTGAGTACTGGCGACACCTGCATCCGTTCTACGCACGCCGCATCATGACACTGTGGGGCGCGCTCATGGATGTCGACGCGATGTCGATGAAGCTGCCGCCGGAGCCGGTCCTGACCACCACTTTCCTGGACAGCCACGAGTTCGAACTCGGTGGTCGGCGCTTCGAGCTCTACGCCACTCCGGGCGGTGAGACCACCGACGCCTTGGTGGTGTGGCTGCCCGAGCGGCGCACCGTCTTCATCGGCAACTTGCTGGGGCCGTTCTTCGGCCACGTGCCGAATCTGTATACCTTGCGGGGGGACAAGATTCGCAGCGCGATGGCCTTCATCCACTCGGTCGACAGGGTCCTCGCCCTCAACCCGGAAACGCTGATCAACGGGCACGATGTCTTCGCCGGCGCCGAGGAGATAGCGCAGACGATGACCAAGGTGCGTGACGCGACCGTCTACCTACGCGACCGGACCATCGACGGGATGAACGCCGGCGCCGACCTGTGGACGCTGATGGGTCAGGTCACGCTTCCGTCGGGGCTGGCGCTGCCTCAGGTACACGGGAAGGTGCCGTGGATCGTGCGGGCCATCTGGGAGGAGCACGCCGGGTGGTTCCGCTACGAGTCGACCACCGAGCTCTACCCCACCCCGCCCTCGGCGGTATGGCAGGACATCGTCGAATTGACCGGCGGCACAGCCAGACTCACCGAACGCGCGGGTGTCCACCTGGAGCAGGGACGCGCACCGCAAGCCCTGCACCTCGTCGACATCGTGCTCGCTCATGCACCGGGCGATCCCGCCGCGTTGCGGGTGAAACGCCTCGCGCTGGAATGGCTGCTGGAGAACAGCGGGCGGGAAAACTTCAGCGAGGTGCAGTGGCTCGAGCAGGCAATAAAGAGTGCGACACCCGAGGAAAGCGAATGAAGCCCGAAAATCTCTACCACAGCGGCATCGTCGTCGACGACCTCGACGCGACCCTGGACTGGTTCACCAAAGTCGCCGACTACCGGTGGACCGACATCGTCGAGGTTGACCAGGTCGCCCAGACGCCCGACGGCGAAGTGACCATCCCCATGCGGATGGTGTATTCGGGTGACGCGCCGCGGTTGGAAATTCTGCAAAGCGTGCCGGGCACGATCTGGGTCCCGGCGGATTCCGGCGTGCACCACATCGGCTACTGGTCCGACGACGTCGAATCAGACTTGGCGACACTGGAAGCCAACGGCATGCGCTACGAGGTGAAGTCGTACAACCCCGACGGGTCCGGGACGCTGCTGTGGGCCTACTGCAAGGCCGCGACCGGGCCGCGTATCGAGTTGGTGAGCCAGGGGATGAAACCGTTCATCGAATACTGGTGGTCGACGGCCGGCCCCTAGGAGGGGGCACTCATGATGGCCGCGAAGAGCTGAGCGATCTCTTCACCAGACCCGCCGGGTACCGTGTAGTCGGTTTCGTCACGGATCTCCTCGAAGTGGTCACGCACGTCCTCGACGGACAGCGCGGGACTGTAGAAACCCTTCGTCCGGCCGATGAAGAAACGCGCGACGTGTCCGGCGCCCACCGTGTAGATCTCCCCGGACACCGGACAATCCCGGTGCGTCAGGAACGCCGCCACCGGAGCCACCAACGCGGGGTCCAGCTTCTGAAGGTATTGGCCCACAATATCATCCAAGACAGCCTGGTCCGACGGATCATCTTGCCGGCCGGCGCCCTCGATCGAGTGCGCCAGCATCCGGGTATAGGCGATCGGGGCGATCGCGTTGACCTTGATGTCGTGGCCGGCGCCCTCGCCGGCCAACACGCGGGTGAGGCCGATCAATCCGGTCTTGGCCGCGCCGTAGTTTCTCTTGCCTTCGGCGCCAAGGATTCCGGCGGACGAGCAGGTGTTGAGTATCCGGCCGTACCGCTGCTCGCGCATCACGTTCCAAGCCGGCCTAGTGACGTAGAACGCGCCGCGCAGGTGCACATCAATCACAGGTTCGAGCCGGTCGGCGGTCATATCCTCGAAGGGTGCGTCGCCGACGATTCCCGCATTGTTGACCAGGACGTCCACTCGCCCCCAGTTGTCAACGGCGGTGTCGATGATCGCTTGTCCGCCTTCGGGACTCGTCACACTGTCGGCATCGGCAACCGCCTCGCCGTCGAGTTGGCGGATCTCCTCCACGACAGCGGTGGCAGCCTCGCTGTCGCAGCCGAGCCCGGTTACCGATCCGCCGATGTCGTTGACCACGACGCGGGCACCGCGCGATGCGAGCAGCAGCGCGTACTGCCTGCCCAATCCGCCTCCGGCGCCGGTGATCACGGCAACCTGGCCGTCGAACCGCAGATCAGATGTCACTGAATCCCCAAAGTTGAGTTGCTTGTTCGGCTACCAGCTGACCGGCAGTTCCTTCATGCCGTAGATGTCGGCTTCCTTGAACCGCAGCTCATCCGGTGCCACGGCCAACTTCAGTCCGGGTAGCCGCTGCGCCAGCGACGAGAACGCGACCTGCATCTCGACCCGGGCCAGGTTCTGCCCGATGCATTGGTGCACGCCGTAGCCGAAACCCAAGTGCCCGCGAACACAATCTGCTTACCGCGGCGTACCGGGCCGGCTCGCTGACCCCCGACATTTCCAACACACTGGACGAGGCGCTCGACGAACTCGCCCGCCGAGGCCGGCAAGCCGGTCTGGTCCGCAGCGATCTGGTCGCCGACAACCTACCGCGCCTCATCGCAATGTTGCACAGCGTGCTCTGGACAATGGATCTGACTGGCGATGGCTGGCGACGCTACGTGGCCCTGGTCCTCGACGCGATATCGACCGGCGAACGACGCCCGCTTCCGCCGGCGGCCGCGT
>NZ_DATJYB010000366.1:0-6966 GCF_035499775.1 Mycobacterium sp.
ACCTTGACCGCGACCGTCCACTCCTTGACGGTGTGCTCGGCCTCATAGACCTCGCCCATCCCGCCGCGGCCCAACAGCCGTTTGAGGTGATAGGGCCCGAACATCGTCCCCACCCGCGAGCCCTGCGTGTCGCTCATCGCTGACCCTCCAAATCACCCCGCAACCCCGCCGACAATATCAACAGCCCCCCCGCGCGCGGCCCGAATCGCGAGTGTCGTGCCGGTCGGAGGAGCACCTGCCAGTGTCCTCCCTGTCGCGGGCGTGGCGCCATCAGTGCAGTTCGTAAGAATCGCGTGACACCCGGAAGTAATGGCCGGTGCCGCGGTCGGTGCATGTCATGCCGCTTGGCTCGCTGTCGCAGGTGAGCGGGTTCACCGACCACGCGCTCCCGTAGCTGAGCGTCGGCATGTCGCTGCCGCGCAAAGTGTCCGAGCTGCAGACCAGTGTGGCCGGTGTGTCCTGCTGCAATTCGAAGCGGTTTCCCCATTCCCCCTCGCAACGATCCGGACGCGGCGGCGCCGCCCAGACGTGGTCGGCGATTTCACAGCTGGCAAACGCCTTGTTGCCCAGCGAGCCCATCTCACAGTCGATGTTCTCCGCCGGGGACTGAAACTGGTAAAAAGTGTCCGCCCGCGCCGTCGGGTGAGTCACCAGCGCCGCAAAAGCGGCCAGCATCGCCAGGGCCGTGCGCATCACCGGTTACCTCTCGTTCGTCCACAAGGCCTTTCCAAGATCCCCTCCAAGGATCCTTCAAGGATGCGACAAGTGCGCTGGCCGAAGCTTTGTTCATACCGATAAGCGAGATTCCAGACCAGAAGGGCAGCACCGGAAAATGACGAACACCACATTCAAGTCCAGCTTCGCCCTCGTCGCTGTTCTGGTCGGTGTGGTCTCGCTGCTCCCCGCGCAGTGGCGGGCCAGCGCCGGTCGCGTCTGGTCATTCGCCGTGTACTACCTCGGCTACCGGATGCTTTCGGTTCAGATGTCGTGCGGCAACCTGGCCGTCACCGGGGTCCCCTTCGTCATGAAGCACGTCTGAGCCGCCGGCCGCAGTTCACCTACCCGGCTTTCGCTGGGGATCGAGTCGCCTGAGCGCCAGCGCGATCAGGATCACCAACACGACCGCTTGCAGGATGCACGCGAACAACGCGAACAGCCAGGTACCTATCTTGTGGTCCCACAACGGATCTGTTTCGCCGCCCAGGAAATGTTTCAGGTCATTGAGCTCGATGGTCGCTGCAGACATCGCGAAGGCCCACCGCGACGGTGACAGCCACGCCAGTGGTTTCAGGGAGTTCAGCGAGAACATGCCGCCCGAGAGCACCAGTTCGGCCATGAAAACCAGCACCAGCATCGGCATGCCGCGATCCGCGTTGCCGATCATCGCCGAAATCAACAGGCCGATCAGCATCGAGACCACCGTGACCGCGATGACGGCCGCCGCAATTTCGAACCTGGCTGACGGAAACAGCAGCGGATCGTCGGGCGGAGACCGGAACGCGGTTCCCAGTAAGCCCAGGACCAGCGCTTGGATGGTGGTCAGGGCGCCGAGCACCACCAACTTGGAGGCCAGGTAAGCGCCACTGGACAAACCGATGCCGTGTTCCCGCTGATATATGGCCCGTTCCTTGACGATTTCCCGGATCGAGGCGGCGCATCCCATCACGCCTCCGCCGATGATCAGCATCATGAGTATCTGGGTGGGTTGACCTGACTTCAACGTCATTGCCTTGGGAATCGACAGTCCGGCACTGCCCGGCGGGGTCAACGCGATCAGGCTGAGCAGCACCGGCGTCAGCAGCAGGATCACCGAATACTGCCGGTCAGCGGCGATGACCGCCAGATACCGTCGGCACAGCGTGAGGAACTGGGAGAACGGGGTCTGCTGTGCGACCGGTTTCGACGGGATTCCCGGGTGTGGCGGCCGGTGCCCAGGGCGCGGGCCGGTGAGGGCCTGCTTGAGCGGTGAGGTGTTGAACCGGCCCGTCCAGTCGGTCTGGGTGTCCTGTTCGAGCAGGTTGAACAGGTCGGGGAAGTCGGTGCAGTTGAAGTAGCTCAGTGCCTGCTGCGGCGGACCGAAGTAGGCCAGGCGACCGCCGGGGGCCAAGATCAGCAACCGGTCGCACAGGTTGAGCTGGGCGATGTTGTGGGTGACCACCACCACGGACCGGCCGTCGTTGGCCAGACCGCGCAGGGTCTGCATGACCGATTTCTCGTACCCCGGGTCAAGGCCTGAGGTGGGCTCGTCGAGGAACAGCAGCGACGGTTTGGTCAGCAGCTCCAGCGCGACACTGGTGCGTTTGCGCTGGCCGCCGGACAGACTGTCGATGCGCTGGTTGGCGTGGGCGGTCAGCCCGAGTTCGCCCAGCACCTCGTCGATGCGCTGCTTGCGTTCCTTGGCGGAGACGTCCTGGGGGAACCGCAGCTGGGCAGCGTAGTTCAGCGCTCGCCGCACCGTCAGCTGTGTGTGCAGGATGTCGTCCTGCGGGACGAACCCGATCCGGTGCCTGAGCTCGGCGTAGTTCTGGTAGAGGCTGCGGTCGTCGTAGCGCACGTCGCCGCTGCCGGCGGGGCGGAACCCGGTCAGCGCGCCCAACAACGTCGACTTCCCAGCGCCACTTGGTCCGACCACCGCCATGAAGCAGCGTTCTGGCAGGGCGAAGCTGACGTCGGAGAGCAACACCTTGCCGTCGCCGGTGACCACCCGCAGGTTCGACGCCTCGTAGGACACATCGCCCGTGTCGACGTATTCGACCAGCCGCCCGCCGGCGAGGTGCATTAGCTGGTGGCCGATGCCGACGATGTCGTCGGGCCCGATCACGGCGTTGCTGATCCGGTTGCCGTTGACGTAGGTTCCGTTGGCGCTGTTGTTGTCGACGAGCTCCCACTGGTTGCCGATGCGCCGCATGATGGCGTGGTGGCGGGATACCAGCAGGTCGTCCAGGACGACGTTGTTGTCGGGCGCGCGCCCGATCGTGACCACCAACTGGTCGATGTCGTGTACCGCGGTCGGCGGCCGGGCGATCGACGTCTCGCCCCTTCGGCGTGGCGGGGGTGGGTTTTGCGGGACGGGCGGCCTCGGCGGGGCTGGGTTTTGCGGGACGGGCGGTCGTGGCGGCCCGGGGGGCGGTGGCGGCGGCGGGGGTACGTCCGCCGTGACGGCGGTTTCCGGCGCGTGCGGCCGCGGCGGGGCCGGTCGCGGCGGCGCGGCGATCGGGTTGAGCTGCACCACTTCCCCGGAGGACACCGAACCCAGCATCACGGTAACGGGCTGACGTATCGTCATGCTCTCCACCCGCTGCCCGTTGACGAACATCCCGTTGTTGCTGTGGTTGACCAGGACCCACCCGTCGGGGGTCGGCTGCAGCACGGCGTGGTTGCGCGACACCCGCGGATTTTCCAGACGGATATCGGCCTCGTTTGCACGACCAAGCGTCCAGGAGCGACCGGGAGTGGCCTTCCAGGTGCGACCGCACGCCCGCAGCTCCAGTTGAGGTGGAGTGGCGGTGACGATCTCGGTCTTCTCGTCCATGCGTAGCCTCCGTGCGCCTACCTGGCTTCTTGGTCTCGGGCTTTCGTCGGACTCAGGAGTGGGAAGCCCACCACTTGTATAGCTGATCGAGGTTGGGTCCTTGAAGTTTTCCGCCGACGAGCGCGAATACCATCGTTTGCTGGTTGCTCCACATCACCTGGGGTTCGTTGCCTTTGTAGACGCCGCAGGCGATCTGGCCGAGGACGGTGTTCGGGTCCTGCGTGTGCCACCAGTTGCCCGGTGACGCCTTCCCGCCAGGGCAGGTCTGGATGGTGAACGTCTTCGTGAAGCTGCTGAAGGCGTCCTGCACTGCTTTCACACTCGGGAACAGCCCGTAGGCCGCTACTGTCGGGCCGCTGGGGTCGGTGTTGACCCCGCACTTCACCGAGACCATCGCTCCCGGCATCGGTTGGCTGTCAGGCGTGCAGGTGCCGGTGGGATAGCCGCCGGGCAACGCCCTGAGCAGCCGCTGCAGGTCCGCCGACACGCTGGTCGTCGGGATGGTCGTCCTGGTGGTGGTCGGAATCGTCGTCCTGGTGCTCGTCGGGAAGGTGCTCGTCGTCGTGGTTTCCTCCGCGTTGTGGCGGTCGTCGGAGCCCCCCATGTTCAGCGCGACGACGATGGCGCCGATGACGAGGACGACGACCGCGACGGCGATCCCGACGATGATGGGCAACTGGTTACGGCTGCGCTGCGGCTGGGGTTGGCTCCATTGCGCGGCGCCGGTGAACTGTGGTGGCGGACCTGGTGGGGGACCCGGTGCTGGGCTGACTTGCGAGCCGGACCGGGTTCCCGGTGGTGGGCCCGAGGGCGGGCCGCCCCAACTGCCGCCCGTCGGATGCACGGGCCCGGGTCGGCTGGGCGCCGCGGGTGGGGGGCCGCCGGTGGGAGTCCAGTTGGAGCGGCCGGTCGGGGTGGGCGGCGGCGTCCGCCCGGAGCCCCCCGTACCACCGTGCCGCGGCGGCGCAATCTTGACGGGCTGAGGCGTGACGGCCAGGTGCGGCAACGTGGATTCGCTGCTGTGACGCAGGATGCCGACGGTTTGTTCCCGCTGGTTGTTGGTCAGCGCCTCATGAGCGGCCCGCGCCAGCGCGCCGGCCGTGGCGTAGCGGTCCTCGGGCCTTTTGGCCATACCGCGGGCGATCACCTCGTCGAGGGACCTGGGGATGCCCGAGCGCTTGGCGCTGGGCAGCGGGATGGGGTCCATCATGTGCGAGGTGACCAGCACCCCGGCGCTGTCGGAGGCGTACGGCGGGGCCCCGGTCAGGGCCTCGTACAACACGCAGGCCAGCGCGTAGATGTCGGCGCGGTGGGTGACTTCGCCGGTGGAGAACCGTTCGGGCGCCATGTATTTCCAGGTGCCCACCGCGGTGCCGAGCTGGGTGAGTTTCTCATCGGTGTTGGCGCTGGCGATCCCGAAGTCGACCAGGTAGGCGAAGTCGTCGCGGGTGATCAGGATGTTGGGTGGTTTGACGTCGCGGTGCATGACCCCGGCGGCGTGGGCGGCGTCGAGGGCCGAGGCGATCTGGGTGATGATGGCTACCGCCCGCGGCGCGGTCAGCGGCCCGGATTCTTTGAGCATGGTTTCGAGGTCGGTGCCCTCGATCAGGCGCATCTCCAGGTACATCTGCCCGTCGATTTCGCCGTAGTCGTGGATGGGCACCACGTGGGGTTCCTGCAGACGGCCGGTGTGGCGGGCTTCCCGCTTCATCCGCTCGCGGAAGATGGGGTCCTTGCTGAGCGATTCCGACATCAGCTTGACCGCTACCGTCCACCCCTTGACGGTGTGCTCGGCCTCGTAGACCTCGCCCATCCCGCCCCGGCCCAGAACGCGTTTCAGCTGGTAAGGCCCAAACATCGACCCCGCGCGCGAGCCTTGCTCGTCGCTCATCGTCGACCCCTCCAAACCAGCCCGCGACCCCCTGCCGACAATATCAACAGCCGGCACGCGGACCCGTGGGCAGCAAAGACCGGGCCCGGCAATCCCCAACGCTAGTGGGGGACGGCCGGTAGTGCGCCGGTCATCCGGGTGGGGCGGTCAGCCGTTGTGGCCCCACCACCCGTACAGGTCCTCGATGGGCGGGGGACCCCCGAAAACGTCACTGAGTACCAGCTTGCCCTCGTTGCTCCAGATCACGTTCGGCTGGTTTTTGTAGGTGGCGCACGCGACCTGGCCGGCCTCCACGTCCGGGCTGCTGTTGTAGTGCCACGCGCTCGGCGATGGCCCCGATCCGGGGCAGTTCATCAGCTGCACGGCGGCAACGTCGTCGTTGAAGGCCTTCTTCAGCGCCCCGACATTGGGGAACAGCCCGTAGATCGCCTTGGACGGGCCGCCCTGGTTGGTGTTCTGCGTGCACTTCACCATGGCCACCGAACCCTGCCAGATGCTGTTGGCCGACGGGGTGGTCGTTGTGCAGGTGCCCATCGGATAGCCCTTGGGCACCAGGCTCAGCAGCTTGGTTTGCGGGTCATTGCTTGGGGAGACCGAAGTTGACGCCGGTGTGGTGCTCGACGGGGTCGAGACGGCCGAACTGCTTTGGCCCGCCTGCGGCGTCTTGTCCTTTTGCGTGGCCAGGACGATGGCAACGCCGGCGCCAATCAGGACGACCACCAGAACCGCGATGCCGGCGAAGATGGGCCAGCGGCTCCGTTTGGCCGGTGGCGTGGGCTGGTTCCACGATGTCGACGGAGGTTGCGGCGGGCCCGGCGGCTGGGCGCCCCACGTGGTGGGGGCTTGGTAGTACGGGGAACTGGCCGCGGGCGCGGCGGTGACCGGGCCGGGGTACGACGGTTGCTGGGTGGGTGCCGGCGACGGGGTGGCCGCCAGGGTGGGTGGCGGGTTGGGTGGCGGGTTGGCCGGGGCCGGCCCGGGCACGTTGGCCATCCGGCTGCGGCGCAGGATGTTGTCGGCGTGGTCTTGATCGGGGTTGCTGAGCGCTTCGTGGGCGGCGATCGCCAGGTCACCCGCGCTGGCGTAGCGGTCCTCGGGCTTTTTGGCCATGCCGCGCGCAATCACCGCATCCAGCGCCCTGGGGATGCCCGCCCGCATCGTGCTGGCTTGCGGAACGGGGTCCATCAGGTGCGAGGTGACCAGCACGCTGGCACTGTCGGCCCGATAGGGCGGGGCCCCGGTCAGGGCCTCGTGCAGCACGCAGGCCAGCGCGTAGATGTCGGCGCGGTAGGTGACCTCATTGTTGGAAAACCGTTCGGGCGCCATGTATTTCCAGGTGCCCACCGCGGTGCCCAGTTGGGTGAGTTTCTCGTCGGTGGTCGCACTGGCGATCCCGAAGTCCACCAGGTAGGCGAAGTCGTCGCGGGTGACCAGGATGTTGGGCGGTTTGACGTCGCGGTGCATCACCCCGGCGGCGTGGGCGGCGTCCAGCGCCGAGGCGATCTGGGTGATGATGGCCACCGCCCGCGGCGGGGTCAGCGGC
>NZ_DATJYB010000367.1:0-18945 GCF_035499775.1 Mycobacterium sp.
GCCAGACTCGCCGAGCTTCTCGAGCGCGTATTGGCGCACCGTCTCAAGGAGCCGGTATCTCGTTGAGCCGCTGGTGTTTTCGGCGACAACCAGCGACTTGTCGACGAGCAGGGTGAGCTGGTCCAGCACCTGGTAGCGCTCCACCCCGTCGGCCCCGGTGACCGCCTGGGCGGCGTCGAGGTCGAAGCCACCCAGGAATACGGCCAGCCGGCGGAACAGGATTCGCTCGGTGTCGGTGAGCAATGCGTGCGACCAATCCACCGAGGCGCGCAGGGTCTGCTGCCGGCGCACCGCGATCCGGGAGCCACCCGTCAAGAGACGGAACCGGTCGTGCAGGCTGTCGACGATCTCCGTCAGCGACAAGGTGCGCACCCGCGCCGCCGCAAGCTCGATCGCCAGCGGCATCCCGTCCAGGCGCCGACAGATCTCGGTCACCGCGCCGGCATTTCCTTTTCGCGGGTCGTCGTCAACGATGAAGTCGCTTCGAGCTAACCGAGCACGATCGGCGAATAACTCGATGGCGTCATCGGACAGCGAGAGCGAGGGCACCTGCCAGCCCGCTTCACCCGTAACGCCGAGGGGTTCACGGCTGGTGGCGAGGACGGTCAGCCTCGGCGCGGCACCCAGCAGCGCACCGACCATCGAGGCGGACGCGTCGAGCAGATGTTCGCAGTTGTCCAGCACCAGCAGCATGTGACGGTCGCGCAGATGCTGCTGAAGCGTGTCGATGGTCGATTGACCGGGCCGGTCGGGCAGCCCCAGCGCACGGGCCGCGGCGACTGGCACAACAGCGGGATGGGTGATCGGCGCCAAATCCACGTAGCAGATTCCGTCGTCGTACTTTTCGGCCAGTGCCGCGGCGACCTGCACGGCCAGGCGGGTCTTGCCCGCCCCGCCGGCGCCAGTAAGGGTGACCAGCCGGTTGCTCGCCAGCGCTTCGCGAAGGTTGCCGATTTCTTCATGGCGCCCAACGAAACTCGTCAGTTGTGCCGGAAGGTTATGAGAGACAAGGGATTTAGGTGTGCGCAGCGGCGGGAACTCGTTGCGCAGATCGGGGTGGCACAGCTGCATCACCCGCTCGGGCCGGGGTAGATCACGCAGCGGGTGAGTGCCCAGTTCGGTCAACGACACGTCGGGTGGGAGCTGGTCGACCACCAGTAGTTCGGTCGCGCCGGACAACACCGTCTGCCCGCCATGAGCCAGATCCCGCAACCGAGCGGTGCGGTTGATCGTCGGGCCGATGTAGTTGCCCTGGTCGCGCAGCCGCACGTCGCCGGTGTGGATCCCGATGCGCAATCGGATCGGGGCCAGCGGCGCTCGCTGCAGATCCAGCGCGCAGGCCACCGCATCAGAAGCAGAAGCAAAGGCGATCACGAAGCTGTCGCCCTCACCCTGCTCGACCGGACGCACTCCCTCATGGGCGGCGACCACGTCCGAGAGCAGCTGGTCCAAGCGTGATACCGCGGCGGCCATCTCATCGGGCTGCGTTTCCCAGAGCCGGGTCGAGCTTTCGACGTCGGCCAGCAGCAACGTCACTGTTCCAGTCGGAAGTCCGCTTACGCCCACTTCGCTCCAGTCAGTCTCGCTCATGTTAGCCAGCATGCGGTGACGCAGATCGCAGAACATCAGGCAAATCACCTATAAACCCTCAGAAGGCCGCGCCTACCTACGTGCCAGTCCGCCGCGAAGATAGGGGCTTGCCCCGATGGTCTGCGGCCGTAACGGCCGGATAGTCGGACCATGACCGCCACCACGCACACCCGGCACATCTTTGACGTCGACTGGCCGACCTTCGCCTACCAGGACGCCGCAGATCCGGACACGGCGCATCGCATCATCCGGCAGGCACAGCAGCAGGCGCCGATAGCGTTGGGCCCCTACGGCCCCGAGGTGCTCAGCTACGACTTGGTGCGCGCCGTGCTGCGCGATTCGCGCTTCGAACTGCCGCGCGGCATGGGCCTGGTGGTGCAGGGCATCACCTCGGGACCGGTGTCGGACAAGGTGTGCCAGACGATCATGTGCGTCGACACCGCCCAGCATCAACGGCTGCGCCGCCTGGTATCGAGAGCGTTCACGCCGCGGGCCGCCGAGCGGATGCGAACGGCATGCGCCGCCGTCATCACCGAGCTGCTCGACCGGCACAGCGCGGCGGGTCACTGCGACATGGTTCGCGACATCGCCCGGCCCTACCCGGTTCCGATCATCTGCGCCCTGCTGGGCGCACCCGCTGGGGACTGGGAACTGTTCTCGGGCTGGGCGGACGACATCAGTAAAGCCTTCGGCGACAACGTCGCCGCGTCGGAATCCGCGATTCTGCGGGCGTGGGGGCAACTGGACACCTATGTGGAGGACTTGATCGCCCGCCGCCGGCACGCGCCGGGCGACGACCTCATCTCGGAACTCGTTCGCATCGAAGATGACGGCGACCGGCTCAGCCACGACGAGCTGGTCAACCTGGTCGCCATACTGCTCAACGCAGGCACCGAAACCACCCGAAACCAGTTGGCCGCCGCAGTGCAGGTGTTGGCTGACCATCCGGACCAGTGGGCATTACTGGCCGAAAATCCCGGCCTGGCACCGAAAGCCGTCGAGGAAGTGATGCGCCACTTCCCGATCACGTTCGCCGGGCTACGCGTCGCGACCACCGACGTTGAACTGGGCTTAACCCTCGTCCCGGCCGGCGCCTACGTGCTGCCCAACACCGCGGCCGCCAACCGCGACCCGGCGGTATACGTCGATCCCGATCGCCTGGACATCGCGCGGGAGGGCCCGGCACCGATGCTGACCTTCGGCGGCGGCGCGCACTACTGCCTGGGCGCCCACCTCGCCAGAATCGAACTCGCCGAAGCCCTGAAGGTCATCACTCGGCGGATGCCGAATGCGCGACGCACCGGCCCCGTCCCGTGGAAGCCGATCGCCGGGATCAGCGGCCCGGCTTCATTGCCCATCGCATTCGACGCCGGTCGTTAATCCAGGTGTTTTGTCGGCGCACTGCGAACGTTGCTGGCCAAGGCCCGCGGCGACGACGCCGGTTACCTCGAACTTCGAGACCGCTACCGGGTGCTGGCCGTCTCGGTCGGCTTCCAGGGACACGTGCAATGGGCCGAAGCGATGCCGTAACTTCTGCGCGTTCCACCCCGCCCACCGCCGACCGCACGCTAAGTTCTCCGGTGTGATAGTCACCGGAGCCTTCTTGGCTGAAGCAGCTGCAACGGTAGATAACAAACTCAACGTCCAGGGTGGGGTGCTGGCCAGGTTCACTGTCGGGCCAGACCGGTCAGCCAGATTTGTGTTGGTAGTGCTGACCCGGGCCGATGCCGAAAACTCCGACCGCCGCATCGATGTCGAGATCATGCCGCCGACGCTCGACGAGGCACAGCATCTGCGCTTCGAGGTGCCGGAAGCCTCCCTCGGCGAGTTCCCCGGGTTCGCTTTCTTCGAGATCGCGGTAAACCTGCCGTTCGATGGCCGCTGGATGATCGTGGTGAACGGCGGGGGCGAGGCGGTCTCGCTGCCGCTGGTAGTGAGCAGCTGGGAGCCACCGCCGTCGCCGCAATCGTTCGGCATTTGACGGGTCGCCGGTTCACGCCCGGCGTTTGTACCGTTGGCAAACTCCGCCGGTTGTCACACGATTTGCCCGCATCAGTTCAGCGCCGGCATCACCACGTCGGTGAGCAGTTGGAGAGATTTCCACGCCTCGTCGACCGGCATGCCGCCGACCAGCGGGTGCAACACGATCGGCCCGTACTGGTCGGCCGCACGGACTTCGGCGATGAGCTGGTCGGGAGTCAGGAACCGGTATCGTCCCGATGCCTTGACCTCGTCCAGGGTCTGCACCCCGGGCAGGTGCATCAAAGATCGTTCGTCGCTTGACCATCCGCCGTAAGTGACTGCCTCCCAAAGGATGTAATCGCCGAGTTCCGCCCATGCCCGCTCTGGGTCCTCGTGCAGGTAGATCATTCCGCGGTTGGTCGGCCCGGGCATCAGGATGAGTGGTTTGATGCCGGCCTCCGAACACAGCTCGCGGTAGTAGTCGGCGATGTCGGGCAGGTGATCGGCCAGGCTCAGCGGCAGCCTGAACCGCGCCGCTCGCCTGGCCGTGGCGCGTGCACCGCCGCCGACGAACAGCGTCGGATGCGGCTGCGTCCAGGTACCGGTGCAGATTCCCGCGTCCGGATCCGCGCCTGCCCACACCGACAGCATCCGTTCGACCAGACTGTCCATCAACTTGCCCCGCTGGCTGAAATCCACCCCGAGCGAGTCGTATTCGACGGTGCGGTAGCCCAGACCCACCGTGGTGAGCAACCGGCCATGGCTCATGTTGTCAACCAGCGCAATGTCTTCGGCCAGCCGGACCGGATTCCACAACGGACCCAGCGCGCAGTCGACGCTCGCGATCATCCGCGAGGTGCGGGCCAGGAACATCGCGGCGGCCATGATCGGGTTGCAGCTCCAGCCGTGCCCGGTGGCGTGATGCTCGTCGACGCTCACCGAAGTGATGCCATGCGACTCGCCCCACTGCGCCAGCTCCAGAGCGGCATTGATCAACTCGCTCTGCTTGCGTGGATTCCCTTGTGGGGAGCCGAAGTTGAACCGCAGCACCGTGATCAGCATGCCGGGACTACCGATCAGGGGTTTGGGAGCGCAAGAATGCGGGCCAGTCGGGAAACAGTGCGCGGTCGACGATCTCGATGCGAGTGCCGAATGCATCGACGTAGTAGGCGAATAGCTCGAGTTCCGCCCCCGAGACGGCGGCGGTGGCTTCGAAAGCAAAGCCGTTGTCCTGAAGCGCTCGCGCGGTGTCGGCCAGATTGTCGGCGAAGTAACCGAGGTGATGGACCGAGTTGCCGGGCGCCGCCACCCACGGACTCCCGGGAACCTCCTGGATGAGTTCGATGTGCGGACTCTGTAGGGAATAGACGATCGTCGAGGTGAATTCATGTGTCCCGCCGGCCGCGGTGCGGAACGGAAGCGTGTACGACAGCGGAGTGATCCACTGATAGCCGGCCAACGACGTGAGGCGGGCCATCGCGGCCTCGAGGTCGGGCACCACGACGCCGGTGTGGTAGAGATCCTCCGGTCTTAGTGTCATGAGTTCCTCGCTATCTGCTTCTCTCTAAATAGGCACGCAGCCAAGCGCTTTCCCAGAAATTACTACTTTCCGCCAACAGGCTTTCGTGGGCGGCTCGCAATACCTCGCGCGCCCCCGGGTGATCGTCGGGGACCAGCTCGGCGAGGTGGACGGCGTGCAGTGGACGGCCCGCATCCAGGTGTGCCCGCGCCCGATCCACGAGCGCGTCGGCGCCGGCCAGTTCGACCACGTCGGCGCTGACGGCATCGAAGCCAACCGGGTACAGCTCGGTCGTCGAGCGGTGATGGAACCAGCCCGAGTAATTTTCCCAGACGGCGCGCACATCCCAGGCCACCTTCCCGTAGCCTTGTCCCACTTCGTATTCCGCGGGCAAGGCGATCTCGCGCATCAGAGTCCGCACATCCTTGCCGGCGTTCATCCCGGCGACGGTCTGGTCGTGGACGTACTGAATCGCGTCACGCAGCCTGGTCAACTCGGCGCGAATGCGATCGCCGCCCGCAATCGGTTCGAAGTGACCTGTCACCAGTAGCTCTGCCCCCAGATCACGCACCCGTTCGACGGATGCGATGGCCTTCAAAGCGTCCCGATACCGGTCGCCGCGCATGGTGACAAGGTTGGGGATATGCCCGAATATCGGTCCGAAGGTGTTTCCGCACAGGCAGATTCCTTCTTCAGACAACCACACCACCAACGAGTCGTTGGTTTCTCCGCCGGGTACCGAGATGAGCTGCAGCCGTCGTCCGCCGACCTCGAGGGTAAGCGTGTCCTCGAAGTCGAGATCGACTGTCGGGACGCTCTGGCCAGGCAGGCGCTCGGTACCGAGACGTCGTTGGATGGCCTGGATACCGGTCGCCAGCGTGTCCTTGAAGGCGAATGCGCTACGGCTGGCGCGATACGGGATGAGGCGTTCGTTGTCGTCTCGCCAGAGCGTCCAATTCGCCTGCGCGACAACCGTTGTATCGGGGTCACGCACACTGTCCAATCCCCCGACGTGGTCCACGTGGCCTTGCGTGAAGATGATGTAGCGTACCGGCGAGGAGTCGACGACGTCGAAGTTCGCGCGGTGTACCGGGCCCTCGAAGCCCATCCCGGTGTTGACGATCACCCGGCCCTCGCCGGTGGTCAGCAGGTAGGTGTTCGACAGACCCGGTGAGCACCACAGTCCCGGGGCGATCTGCTCGGCGTGTTCTGCGGCCGCGGGACGCATCGCGTCGGCGCCGGGCCGGCTGCGATAGATCGGTTCGGACATCGCTGCTTTCTCCTTCATTCGGGGCGGACGTCGAACCTGTCGAAGTAGAAGCCGAATCGCTCGCGGAGTTGGTCGGCTGAGACGCCGAAGTGCCGTTGCAGGTCGTAGCGGATACGCCCGTGCTTGCCGCGCGGATTGCCGTCCAGGTATTGCTGGAATCGTCCACGTACCGGCGATGTCAATTCGACTCCCCCACGTCGGTAAAGCTCTTCCAGCAAATGCATTTCGTTTCCGTTGAGGTGGTGGAAGCTGATGTCGATGCTGCGTTCGGCCGGAACCAGCTCGCGGTCGCGCACACACGCGCTCAACAGTCGGTGCACGCGATCGGCCCAGTAGTCCAGCAGCCACTCGGGCTCAATGCTCGTCCGGCGCAGTCGGTCGGAATAAGCCATCATCGTGATCGCCGACTGGATCACCGCGGCGGGATCGCGGTGCGTGAAAGCCACCGTCGCGTCGGGAAAGGTCGTCATCAGCGGGCCGAGTTGCTCACAATGCTGCGGACTCTTGAGCACCCAGGTCCGCGGGCCGCGCAGGAATGTCAACGCCTGCAGCACTTTTTTCAGGTATGCGTAGTGCCGCGTCTGGTCGAGCCCCAGGTAGTAGTCACGCCAGTCAGGAACGCGCGCATGCCATTCCAGCACGTAGCCGGCCAGGTCGAGGTCGAGGAGTTCGACCTCTTCCTCGATCGCGTCGGGGAACCGGTCGTGCATGGCCGCCACCAACGGGGCGCTGGCCATCAGTGCGTCGTGTTCGGCCTTGGCTCGCGCGTAGCGCGGGTCGACCCCGAAGATGTCGGCGCCCTGGCCCCGAGCCGGTATCGGATCCTGACTCTCCCAGTACGGCAAGGCCCGTCGTCGCGGGTCGGCGGCAACTAGATTCACCAGATGCGTGGTACCGGATCGCGGCATGCCGACGACAATGAGCGGCTTGTCGATCGGGATCTCTTCGATCTCGGGATACCGCTTGAGCAGGTCGGTCAACGACAACCGGTTCCGCAGCAGACGGACCACTCGTTGCCGCAGCGACGAGCGGGTGAGCTGGGTCAGCCCCTCGTCGCCTTCGATCGCGGCGACGTGGGCGGCCAGGCGCCCACCGAAGCCGTCCACATCGTCCAGGTCCCCGACACCCGCCTCGGCAACTGCCTGCGCGAGCATCCGCTCGATGTCGAACTCGACGTGCCTGGCCTCGGTGTACTTCAGGATCTGCCGTTGGATGTCGGTCAGCTTGGGCGACGTCAGATCGTCGAAGTCGATGTCGTCGATGTCGTCGATGGCTTGGACCTCCTCGACATCCCGATCGAAATATGACAAAGACGCTAGCCGCGGCCGGCACCGTTCACTAATCCACCTCCCCTGCGCAACCGATGGGGCGGTAGCCTGCAGCGGGAATCCGCCCAGTCTCTGATCTCGGCAGAAAGGAAGTCCGGTGCTCGTCGGCGCCGTGCCCGGGCCGAACCCGGGCGACCCCGGTTACGGCACCGGATTGAGCCCGACTCTCGCCGGCGACCCCGCGGACGATCCGGCGATGGCCGTCGCCGCCGGTTCGTCGGATCAGGTGCCGCTGCAGGACAGCCCGCCGGCATATGACGGCCCGCCAGGGCCCGACCGTGATCAGGCGTGGCTGACGTATCTGTCACAGGCCAACGGGGCGACGACCAGACCGGTCGATCCGACGATATTGGTCTTGCCCGACCCCGATTCAGTGTCTGATCCCGGCCTGAAAACCCTTGGAGCAGCTGCCAAACAGCAGGGCGTGAGCTATACGTGGGGCGGCGGCCACGCCAAGGCAGCCGGCGTATCGGTCGGTTTCCGCCATGACACCGCCGACGAATCCTGGACATTCAACGACGAGAACCGGACCGGCTTCGACTGTTCGGGTTTGGCGCGCTTCGCCACCCACGCGGGCAGCGGATTCGACCTGGGCTGCGGCAATACGGTCTTCCAGGAGGACGTACTGCCCTCCCACGGTGCCACGGTGGTTCCCGACTCGGCGCTTCAGCCCGGTGATCTCATTTACTATGGGCCGCGCGGGGACTCATCTCACGTGGCGATCTATGCCGGCAACGGGCTCATGGTCCACGCTGGGCAATCGGGTCAGCCCGTTGCAGTCAGCCCATTGCGGCATGATCAGCACCGCAACTATCACCTGCGTGCCTGATCGAGGTTGCCGTCGCGCACCGGCCGTGGACGGATGCGATCATGTATGTCTGTTACCGACCTGTATGGGGTGACCATGACCGATGCCCAGGGCACTAACTCTGAGCTGAACGCGAAGAGGGCTCAGTGGCAGGACTGGGTGCGCAGACAGATCGGCGGCGATGAAGCCCGCGTCCAAGCCGCCGCCGAGGCGGCTCTGCGTGCGGCACTGGCCGGTGCGTCGAGTCAGGACGCAGCCGCCGCGGCCCGACAGGCCGCCGGCCTCGGGAGCGCCGGGCCCACGGGCGCCCGACCGCCCGTCGGCGCCCCGCCCGCCACAACACCACCGCCCGGCACCGCCCCGGTGCCGCCCGGCTATGACGCGACAACCCCGGCGCCGGTTCGAGTTCGGTGGTATCGCAAGCCCCTCGTCCTGCTGGCGGTGGCGGTAGTCGTCATCGCTGTGATCGCTCTGTTGATCTGGGGTGTCTCGTCGCTCATGTCGGGTCCCAGTGCGCCATCGACGAGCGTCGTCCCATCCACCAGTACGACAACCAGCACGACGAAAGAGACGACGAAACGTACCAGGAAGCCCAAAACTTCCACCTCTACGACGGAGAGCCCGAACGCGGCCATCATCACGACCCCGTCGCTGTCGCCGTAACGACCTTTTTTCGATTCCCGCACCCGACCGCCGGACCCCGACGTAGGCTTCATCCAGTCGCTACAATCGTCATTAAATACCGTGAGCACAACGGATTTGGGGTTTCCGCAGGTGGGGTTCGTGGTTGCTTCGGCGGCGCACGCCCATGGCCGTTACGGCATCCTCTGCGGTGATCCCGCCCGGCTCTCCAAGAATCCGTCAAGACAAGGACGATATTGTCCGCGAGTCGCGCTCACGATACGCGGCGGAGCTGCTTAAATACCCTCCAATACTGTTGGATGACAACGAGATAACAATTGACTACCTCGAGCGAGTGCGTCCCTGACGACACCCCCGGGCGCGACTACTCTCGCGCCGTGAACCGTCGAGCGGCCCTGAAGGTGCCCCTGCTGCTGGCGGCCGGCATGGCGCTGGCCCACACACCCCGCGCTTCGGCGGAAGAAGCACGCTGGTCGACCGACCGTGTCAATCGCTGGTATCAAGCGCAGGGCTGGCTCGTCGGCGCCAACTTCATCACCTCGACCGCCATCAATCAGCTCGAGATGTTTCAGGCCGACACCTACGACGCCCGCCGCATCGACGCCGAGTTGGGCGCGGCCAGGTTGCACGGGGTGAACGCGGTGCGGGTCTTCCTGCACGACCAGCTGTGGGCGCAGGACCGCCAAGGCTTCCAGAACCGTCTCGCGCAGTTCGTCGGAATCGCGGCGCGGCACGGCATCAAACCCCTCTTTGTCCTGTTCGATTCCTGCTGGGATCCGTTGCCCCGGCCCGGGCGTCAGCGCGCGCCGAGACCCGGTGTGCACAACTCGGGTTGGGTACAGAGCCCGGGTGCCGAGCACCTGGACGATCGGGGCTATCGGAGCGTTCTGCAGGACTACGTCACCGGGGTGTTGAGCCAGTTCCGCAGCGACGACCGGGTTCTGGGTTGGGACCTGTGGAATGAGCCCGACAATCCCGCCAAGGTGTATCGCCAGGTCGAGCGGAAAGACAAACTGGACCGGGTCGCGGAGTTGCTGCCACAGGTGTTCCAGTGGGCGCGTTCGGTCGGTCCGGGTCAACCGCTGACCAGCGGCGTCTGGGACGGGGAATGGGGAGATGCGGCGCGCCGCAGCACAATCGCCGGCATTCAGCTGGACAACTCCGACGTGATCACATTCCACAGCTATGCCCCACCGGGCGAGTTCGAGTCCCGGATCCGTGAACTTACGCCGCTGGGACGGCCGATCATGTGCACCGAGTACATGGCCCGGTCGCAGGGCAGCACCGTGGAAGGCATCCTGCCGGTTGCCAAGCGACACAACGTCGGTGCGTTCAATTGGGGACTGGTAGCCGGCAAAACTCAGACCTATTTCCCATGGGATTCCTGGGACCACCCGTACCCGACGCCACCGAAGGTGTGGTTCCACGACCTCCTGCTACCCGACGGGCGGCCCTATCGGGACAGCGAAATGCAAACGATGCGAAGCCTGACCGGCAATGTGCTGTACGCCCAGGACCGAGGTGGCGGCGCTCGGTAGCTGCGGGAGGCCCGATTGGCGGGGGGTTGGGCGGTTCGCCCAACCCCCCATCCGTCAGCGGTTCGCCGCCCGGTCGCTATTCAGCGCCTTCGCGCCTTCCTCGACCTCGCGCAACGTGTGCGAAAGGTCGGCGCCGACAGATGGCTGCTCGCCGTCGGCGCCTCCATTCGCCTTGGGCCCGAACATGCTGGTGACCATCTGATAGATCGGGCCAATAGCGCCGACCAACTCGGCCAGCCCCGAACCGCCGTTGAGGATGTTGAGGTTGGCGTGCTGCAACCCGAGGCCCTGAGCCAGCTCGCGGGCGATCTGGGGCATGACCTCGACCCGCTTCGCCTCGATCTGGGCGTTGTTGTTGGCGGCCAGCGCCTCGGCTTTCTTCAGCGCACCGACAGCCTCGGCCAGTTCGTACGCCTCCTTTGATGCGGCTTCGGCTTCACCCTCCGCCCGACGGGCGGCGGCTCTCGCCTCACCCTCGGCGCGGGTGGCCTCGGCCTTGAAGGTCGCAGCATCACGCAGGGCCTCGGCGTCGAGTTTGACCTTGGCCGCCGCCGCCTGGGCCTGCTTCACCTCGCGAGTGGCCGAAGCGTCAGCCTCATGCCCGGCCCGCTTGGCGGCAGCCTCCGCCGCACTGGTCTGGGCGTCGGCCTCAATGCGTAGCCGCCGAGCCGCGGCCTCTGCGGGCTTGATCTGCTCGGCGATCAACTCACGCTCACGCAGCGCGGCGTGAGTGTCGGCCACCGCCTGCCGGCGCTCCAGCACCTGTCGCTCGACGTCGGCCTGGGCCAATTGGCCTGAAGCGGCGGCTTCGGCGTTGGCCTTGTCCACCTCGGCTTTGATCGTGGCCTGCTTGAGTTGGGTCTCGCGGATCTGGTCGTTCTTTTTACGCTCGGCTTCTTGCCGCGCCTGGGCTGATTCCTGATCAGCTTTCGCGGCAGCAATGGCGGCGTCTTTCGCGGCCTCGGCAAGGTGAGGTGCAGCGAGGTTGTCGAGGTAGCCAGAACCGGCGTCATCAAAGTGCTCGATCTGCAGCGAATCCACCGTGAGTCCGAGCTTGCTCATCTCGAACTGTGACTGCTTGAGAATCTCCTCAGCTAACGCGTCGCGGTTGCGGTGAATGTCGACGACCTTCATGGCCCCGACGATGGAGCGCAGGTGTCCGGCGAAGATGTTGCGGGTCATGTCCTCCATCTCGCCCTTGCGCTGCTCACCCAGGAAGCGTTGAGCAGCGGCGTTGACAGCGGGAATGTCGGACTGAACCTTGAAAGCCACGACGGCCTTGAGGTTCAGCAGGATGCCCTCGGTGCTGCGGCAGGTCTCCTCGATCTCCACCTTGTGCAGGTCAAGACCTAAGAATCGCACCTTGCGAAAGCCGGGCATCACCCACGCGCCGTGGCCGATCACTACCTTGAACTGCGCGCCTTCGGTCTTTTGTTTGCCACCCGAAATCAGCATGGCCTGATCGGGACTCGGCACCCGGTAACCGAACATCTATTTCTCCTTCTCTTTGTGGTTTTGATTGCCTTCCTTCGTCGGCGGCGTTTTGACCGCCGGCCGGCGAAGTGGGTCTGGGTGTTGTTTGTGTCAGCAACCGTGCTCGGGGATTCTGCCGCTGACAACCTGGGCTATGGGCTCGCTTTCAACTGGCGCCTTGTCGCCGCAGCCTGACGGCAGCAGTGCGACGGCGATGATCCGCGTCAGGGTGCGAGGGTGCTCATGGTCGTCCTTTCGAGCGATCGGGCCCTAAGTTATCGCCCACCGTTTGCGAAATTCTTGCGTTCGTTTCGGCTACCGATCCCAACAATTCTCGACCTCGAAGCGCCCTTCTGCCAGATCGAAAAAAGACGCAAAAGCGCGCGACTGCGAATCGATCGACCGAGGGTGGAAACCAGCATGGTTGGTAGCATCTGGGGTTGTTAGGGAGGCTGCCCGTGGACGAGATGTCCGGGCGCTACCGGCTGATCGAGTTGATCGGCGAAGGCGGCATGGGCAGCGTCTATCGCGCCCACGGCACGATGATGAGTCGCGAGATCGCCATCAAGGTGCTGCCTCCCGAGTTTGCGTCAGAACCCATGTATCGGCAGCGTTTTCGCCGGGAGGCCGCCACCGCCGCGCGGTTGAACGAGCCGCACATCGTCCCGATCTATGAGGCCGGTGAAATCGACGGCCGGTTGTATCTGACGATGCCGATCGTCGCCGGCGTCGACCTGAAAACCCGTCTCGAACGCGACGGGCCGATGACCCCGCGACTGGCCGTCAAGGTCATCGAGCAGGTCGCCGCCGCGCTGGATGCCGCCCACGACGCGGGACTGGTGCATCGGGACGTGAAACCGTCCAACGTGTTGCTGACCGCCAACGAGTTTGTCTACCTGATCGATTTCGGGATCGCGCATGACGCATCGGCCACGAAATTGACGAGCGCCGGCGCCTTCTTGGGCACCTATGCCTACATGGCACTGGAGCGCTTCAGCTCCAGGGCCGCCGACGCGCGCGCCGATGTGTATGCGTTGGCGTGTGTGCTTTATGAATGCCTGACCGGGCAGCAGCACTATCCAGGAAACAGCCTCGAACGGCAGATCGCCGCGCACCTGACCGCGGATATCCCGAAACCGTCGGTGGTCAATCCGGCCGTACCGGCCGCGTTCGACGAGGTGGTCGCGCGCGGCATGGCCAAATTCCCCGACCAGCGTTATCAAACCGCCGAGCAACTGGCCATCGCCGCCGGTCGCGTGCTTATCGACGCGGCGGTCCCGGCCCCCTCTCAGGCGGCGCCGGGCTCCGCCACCTGGCCATCTGTCACACCGCCCGGGCCCAATTTCGGTCCGCAACCGATGGCGCCGCCCGGCGCGTGGGCCCCACCCTTCCGGCGACCCCGCAGTACTTCACCCCGGTTGGGCCGCCGTGGGTCGGGGGGTCTGTGCCCTCACGCGCATCCCGAAAGGGCTGGATCATCGCCGGTGCTGCGGCCGCGGCGGCCATACTCACGATCGCGATCGTCGTGGTGATCATCGGGGGTCCGGGCCCGATGACACCTGGCGCGCAACGGAACTCGACGAGCTCGGAGACCTCGTCGAGCGCACCCCCCGCAACCCCGATGGTGAGCCCAGACCAGCTGAAATCCATCCTGCTCAGCGCGCCGGACGTCAGCGACATCATGGGCGCGTCTATGCAATCCGGGCCCATTTTCAATCAACCCTGAAGAGCTCTGCCGGCAAATGGCGGGGCTGTGCCGGGCAAACCGTCACCCTGACGGAAAGTGGCCAAACTGTGCAGTGGAACATCGGGGATCTCGTCGGGGATGTCCCGACAATTGCGCAGCGAAAGACGACGCCTGCCATCGGCAACGGCTACGCGTGCCAGCACGCCCTGAGTGCGGTGTCAAATGTGGTCCTCGACGTGGAGGTGTGCGGCTTTCAGATTATTGACCAGGCCCGCCAAATCGCCGACAAAATGGTGGCCAAAGTAACCCAATAATTGCATTGGATCGATTGCATACGGCCGTCACGAATGCGCTGAACTCCCGGCTTCTCGTGGTCCGTGAGTGGTCGCTCTTGCCTGAGCCGCCCTGTCCCGCCAGTGTTGTGCCATAGCCATGTCCGGCGGGTCAAATGCGAACTCGAACAAGACGGCCAGGTACTCCATGGCCGTGGAATCTCTGGTCTGCGCGGCTCTCTCGTACCAGCGCTGCGCGGCGGTGAAGTCTGGCGGACTGCTCTTTTCAGCCCACAACTGACCGATCTGGAGCATGGCGTAGCTGTCGCCGGCATCGGCGGCTTGCCGGTAGCAGCGCTGCGCCCCTTCCAGATCCGGCGGGCTCGTCTTGTCCGCGAAGAGTGCAGCGAGCCGATCTGCTGCTTGGTGGAACCGAACCGAGTCGCCTTCCGCCCTGGCTTCCTCGAAGGCTCTTTGATACCAGTGCCGCGCCGCAGCCAGATCTGGCGGGTCCATTTTGTCCGCAAACAGGTCACCGAGATCCGTCATCGCGGAATCGTCGCCGGCGTCGACGGCCTTCTCATACCAGTGTTGCGCGGCGGCCAGATCCGGCGGAGTCATCTTATCGGCGAATAATCTAGCGAGATCCTTTGCGACACAGGTATAAAACCATGAATTGCCGTCGCTCAAGGCCCCTTCGGCAGACCGCTCATACCAGCGCTGTGCCGCGCTCAAGTTTGGCGGATCTGTCTGGTCGCGGCGGCCTTGCTCCACCACCGTTGTGCTTCGCTGCCGTCGGGCCAGTCTCGAAAGCGTGCAATATCGCCGAGAGCAACCATGGCGTCGGCGTTGCCGGCATCGGCGGCTCTGGTGTACCAGTGGATTGCATCTCGGTTACCAGATTCGTCGCTGTGCCGGAGCAAGTCCCCGAGCCTGACCATGGCCTCGGTATGGCCGGCTTCAGCGGCGTGTCGAAATGCACGCACTGCCGTCGAGGTCGAGCGACGATCTGTTGTGGCGACTCCTATTTCGAACGCAGTGTCGGGGTCCAGCGGCCGAAAAGCCGCATCCGCGCCGGCGGAATCCAGATTCGATAGTTCGGCGATGACGTCCATGACCGCCGGCAAATTCTTGAGTTGCGCGTGATATTGCGCCTCGTCGGTGAGGTCGTTGATCCGTTGGGCCTGCTCGCATCTCTGAAGTTGTTCTGCCGCATCGCGGTGAGCGGGGTCAGCTTCCAGGACCTGCGTGTAGAGCCGTATCGCCGCCGCCCAGTCACCAGCGTCTTGCGCGCTCACCGCTTGCTGATACGTAAATGCGGTATCTCGTTGCGCCGCAGCGGCTTCGCGCAGCGCCGATGCGTCGCGATAAGACGGGTCGAGGCTGAGGAGATTATCGAGCAGGTCGACCGCGGTCACGTAACGCTGCGCCCTCAGCTCCGCACGGGCTTCCACATACATCGCGCGTAGCTGGGCTTCCGAAGGGCTCGGTGCTGCGACGGTGGCGGCGTGGGAGTCGGTGGGTTCCTCGCCCGTGTGACGTCCGCGCGGGACAGCATGGTTTGCAGCAAGCCGATGATGTCCGTGCGAACTGATAGTTCGTGTTCCTCCTCCAGAGCGGCGCGCAATTCGAAGACCAGTTGCCGTCGTACCGAAGGCGCTAGTTCTTCGGAACTATGGATCGTGACCCCGAGCCTCTGCAGGTACTCGTAGGGGATCCGCGGAGGCGCCGGAAGCGGCTCTGGCAGTTCGGCCCGGCGGGCCGCGTGTTGGTAAATAGAACCCATCAGCGCGAAACCGGTTGCCGCACTGGCGTCGCGGTAGTCGATGCCCTGCACGGAGAAGATGGGGTCGATCCGATAGCTGCTGACCTCGCCGATCTGCACCGGGAGGATCGGCAGGTTCAGCTCCCTGGCGTAGCCGAGCTCGCTCCGGCAGGGCTTCGAACGAAGGGCACTGTCCGACAGTGCGAAAAGGAAAACTTCACACTTTCGGATCTGCTCGAGGATCTCGGTCCACCACGCGTCACCGCCCCGGAGCTCCTTGTCGAACCAGACGTCGAGATTGCCGCGGTCAAGATCCGCCACCAGTGCCGTGACCGCGACCTCGTCCTGCCGGGAGTAGCTGACAAATACTTTCGCCACACCAAAGCCTCCCGGTCACCCGTCTCGCATACGGTGCGAGCGTATCCGCGATTTTGACAAGGTGTCGAAAGAACGACTGCCCCGAGCAAACGCGGCGACATAGTCTCGGCGCAGCACCGCCCACTCCTCCACCGACGGGACGCGCCCCGACACCAGCAAGCGGGCCACCGACACGGCCGCGGGCGACAGTTCCGGGCCCGCCCCAAACGCCACCGCCTGGGTGTGTCGAGTTTGGCGTCCGTCAGCCTGCACTCGAAGCGGTTGTGCGCACGGGCCAACAACGTGATCCAGCTTCGTTCCATCGGGACGGTGTGATGCAGAACGCCAATTCCTACCGTTGTGGTAGCAGTCATCACGTCCAAACGAGCCCTGCAAATCGGGCGAGAAACCTAGCCTGAGAGTACTCAACGGAGGAGCCGACCATGGGTTTCACCAAACCCCACCAGCCTGACCTAGATCCCGAAAGATTTCTGCAGCAGCCGTTTCTCGAGCGCATCAGGACGCTCGTCCTGACGTGGTCGGAGGACGGGTTCGGCGTCGCACGGATGGTCCACGTGCTCTACATCGTCAAGCTCGTCTTCTTTTATGCCGTCCTGGGCATCACGGTGGCCACCGTGACGTCCGGCTTGCCGGCGATTTGGCATGTGTCGGGCTGGTGGAACCAGCCGATCGTGTATCAGAAGGCGATTCTGTGGACGATCCTGCTCGAGATCATCGGCGTCGCGGGCTCCTGGGGGCCGCTCGCCGGCAAGATCAAGCCGATGACCGGCGGTTACCGGTTCTGGGCGCGCCCCAGCACCATCAGGCTGCGGCCGTGGAAGTGGGTGCCGTTCACCGCGGGCAGCCGGCGCAACTGGTTCGACATCGTCGTGTACCTCGCGTTGATCGTCAGCGTCGTCGTCCCGCTGGTGCTACCCGGCGTGCATAGCGATTCGCTGTCGGCGGTCCTCCCAGCGAACACCTCCGGCCTGGTCAACCCCGTCCTGTTTATCCCGCTGATGGTGTTGTTGGTGGTGATCGGCCTCCGTGATAAGACGATTTTCCTGGCCGCGCGAGGTGAGCAGTACCTGCCCGCTTTGTTCTTCTTCACGGTGCTGCCGTTCGTCGACATGATCATCGCGCTGAAGCTGTTGATCGTCATCGTCTGGGTCGCCGCAGGCTTCTCGAAGTTCGGGTTGCATTTCAGCCTCGTCATCCCGCCCATGGTGGCCAACAGCCCGACCCTGCCGTTCAAGGCGATTAAGCGGGCGCACTACCGCCACTGGCCCGACGACATGCGCCCGTCGCATCTGGCCAGCTTCATGGCGCACGTACCCGGCACCGTGGTGGAAATCGTTGCCCCGCTTGCCCTTTTGTTCTCGCCGTGGCCTTGGCTGACGTACGGAGCAGTGGCGATCATGGTGTGCTTCCACCTCTTCATCATTTCGACGTTCCCGCTGGCGGTGCCGGTGGAATGGAACGTGCTGTTCAGCTACGCGGCGATATTCCTGTTCCTCGGCTTCCCGAACAGCGATGGTTACGCCATCTGGAACATGTCATCGCCGTGGCTGACCCTGGCCATCGCCGCTGCACTGGTGTTCTACCCGGTCCTCGGCAACATCCGGCCGGACAAGGTTTCGTTCCTGCCGGCGATGCGGCAGTACGCCGGCAACTGGGCGACCGCCACCTGGGCGTTCGCCCCGGGCGCCGAGGCGAAGCTGAACCGGGTCACCCGCTCGTCCCGCAACACCCCCGACCAATTGGTCGACTTCGGTTATGAGCCGATGTGGGCGGAAATCGCGACGCAGCGCATCCTCGGCTGGCGCGCCCAGCACAGCCAGGCTCGCGGCTTGTTCTCGGTCTTGGTGAAGAACCTCCCCGACATCGACTCTCGGACCGTGCGGGAGGGCGAGACCCTGTGCAACACGATCATCGGGTTCAACTTCGGCGACGGCCACTTACACGACGAGGAAATGATCAAGGCAGTGCAGGACGAGGCCCAGTTCGAGCCCGGCGAACTGATCATCGCCTGGGTGGAATCGGAGGCCTTCGGTAGTGGGGTCCAGCACTACAAGCTCATCGACGCCAACCTCGGCGTGATCCAGCGCGGTACCTGGAAGGTCGCCGACGCGGTCAACGAGCAGCCCTGGCTGCCCAACGGGCCAATCCCGTTGAACGTCACGTTTACAGCTGGCGTGGCTTCGTGAGTGCCGCGGTCATCGTCGGCGCCGGGCCGAATGGCCTGGCAGCCGCCGTCGCGCTCGCCAAAGAGGGCGTGGACGTGACCGTGCTGGAAGCCGCGGACAAGGTCGGCGCGGCGTCCGCTCGGCCGACCTGACTCTGCCGGGGCTGATCCACGATGTGTGCTCGGCGATCCATCCCATGGCCGTCGGGTCTCCGTTCCTCAATGGGCTCGATCTCGAGCGCTACGGCCTGCGGTGGCTCTGGCCGGAGGTGGACTGTGCACACCCCCTCGATGACGGCTCGTGCGGGGTGCCCTACCGCGACATCGACGCGACGGCCCACGGCCTCGGTGCGGACGGGCCACGGTGGCGCGGGCTGTCCGGGCAGACCGTCGCGCAACTTCGACCTGCTGACCGAGGACATCATGGGGCCGCTTCTGCGGCTGCCGAAGCATCCGCTGGCGCTCGCGCGGTTCGGCGCGCCGACCGTGCTGCCGGCATCGGTGACGGCCCGGTTCTTCCGGACGGAGCAGGCACGGGCCTTGTGCGCG
>NZ_DATJYB010000368.1:0-6230 GCF_035499775.1 Mycobacterium sp.
CATTGTCGGTCGCCGACAGCATCGCCGAGGTCTTGCCGACATCGACGGCAACGACAATCGTGGACGACGTGACTGGAGCACCATGCACAGACACAACAAACACCTCCGGGGCGTGTCAAGAGAACTCAAGCGCGCCAACGCTCGAATCCTCCAAAGGGAAAACTCTGACAATCCCTTCCTGACACCCCCGGAGGCGTTTGTGAAGGACCAACCTGATCTATATCAGCTGTAGGTGACGGTGGCCTTGGTGTCGCCCGGCTTCCAGGACAGCGTGCCGTGCTCGAACGTCTGCTTCTTCAGCCCGTCGGGTGTGTCGACCTCGTCACCGGTCGGATACCCGAGCTTGCCCTGCGACCCGCCCTCGGTGATCCACGCGTCGCGAATCTTGCCCCATACGACGTAGGCCGTCGTCTTGGAGATGATCACGCCGCCTTCGAATGTCTGCCAAATGCCGCCGTCCGTGTTCGTCACCTGCTCGTGCGTCGGCGTTCCCAGGTCTTTGCGTGCCTTCTCGTCAAGGGAGTTGTACTTGGCGAGAATGGGGCCGCCGACCGGGTACACCGTGCCGTTGGCACCCGTCATCTGCGTCGTACTGGCGGCCGCGCTCGAACCTGTGGGTGCAGCCGCCCCCGAGGTTGCCGACGACGTCACAGACGTCGTGCCTGAAGTACTCGTTTCACTGGATTTGGTCGCGTGGCTGCACCCTGCACCGATCAGGACGAACCCCGCAATCGCCGCGGAGAATACTGCCGTTCGCCTTGTTACCGCACCCATCAGACTTCCTCTCGAATTGGACAGGACGTCGACGCCGACGCACCCAAACCGGGATGCTATGCGCGTTCGCAGGCATCCGCCCCTCGTGCAGGTATCGGTGGGGTTGCGAGTGGCCCAACCCCGGCGAATCGCGTCAGCGGGGCGGGCAGACCCTAGAGACTACGTGGTGTGCACGATCAGCACGTCGACCTTGGCCCGACGTGACACGTTGGCCGGCACCGATCCCAGCAGCCGTCCTGCGATCGTGCTGAGCCCGACGTTGCCGACGACCAGCAAGTCGGCCTCTGCCTCCTCGGCCAGGTTCACCAGCGCGTCGACCGGAGCGCCGACGATCGGTCGCTCCTCCACGTTCTTCGCGCCGGCGTTGTGAGCCCGCTCGCGCGCGTCGTGGAGGATGTCGTAGATCGGGGCAGTGCCCGATACCTTGTAGCTCTCGCCTTTCAGCATGTCGCCGGCTCGGCTGTCGTCATGCTGGGGTAGATACGCCGACGCGATGATCAACTTCGCGTCCGCCCCGGCGATAGTGGCTGCCCGATCCACCGCACGCATCGACGAATCCGAGCCGTCCGTTCCTACCACCACGGTCCGATAGGCGCCCATTTACCCTCCCAGTGTCGGTTTCTAGGCCAAGCGAAAACATTATCGTGTCGCCAGAGGCAGACGGGTGAGATTGGGCCCACAGCTGCAGCGTGGTGCTGCTTCTCAATTTGCCTGGTCCAGCTAGGCCAGCAGATCATATTTTCGATGAAACGACCACGGGATGTCGATATCCGGCGCAGCGACCCTTGCCGCGCGGACGGTCGCTGAATTCTTCGGATAGCCCCTACAGTGACAAACACCATGTCTGCGCCAACCGTCGAGCAGCCTGCGGCCGATACCGCCGCAGAGCCGGAGCGCCCGGCTGCGCGCGGCAAGCGGCTCGACCCGTGGGCGATCGCCCTGCTGGCCGTGGCTATCAGCGCAGGTTGGGCGGGTAAGCCGTCGCTGTGGTTCGACGAGGGAGCCACCATTTCGGCGTCGGCGCGCCGGACCGTGCCCGAGCTGTGGAAGTTGCTGGGCCATATCGACGCCGTGCACGGCTTGTACTACCTGTTGATGCACGGCTGGTTCGCGATATTTCCGCCGACGGAATTCTGGTCGCGGTTTCCCAGCTGTCTGGCGATCGGCGCGGCTGCCGCGGGCGTCGTGGTTTTCACCAAACAGTTTCCTTTGCAGGGTTCGACACGTGCGACCGCTCTATGCGCGGGAATGATTTTCGCCATTTTGCCGCGGGTGACATGGGCCGGTATCGAAGCCCGGTCCTCTGCGCTCTCGGTCGCGGCCGCAGTCTGGCTGACTGTACTGCTCGTCGCGGCGCTGCGACGAAACAAGGCGCGGTTGTGGCTGCTCTACGCGCTGATACTGATGCTGTCGATATTGGTCAGCATCAATCTGGTGTTGCTGGTGCCGGTTTACGCCGCGATGCTGCCGTTGCTGGTACGCGGCAAGTCCGCCGTGATCTGGTGGGCGGCCAGTTCGGCTGTCGCGGTGGGGGCCATGACGCCGTTCCTGTTGTTCGCGCACGGTCAGGTGTTTCAGGTCGCGTGGATCGCGGGCCTGAACCGCAACCTCTTCCTCGACGTGGTTCACCGGCAGTACTTCGACCACAGCGTTCCGTTCGCCATCCTGTCCGGCGTGATCGTCGTCGCCGCCCTGGTGGCGCGGCTGGCCGGCGCGCCCGGCCCCGGTGGCGACACCCGGCGGCTGATGCTGGTGTGCACGGCGTGGATCGTCATCCCCAACGCCATCCTGCTGATCTACTCGGCGACCGTCGAACCCATCTACTTCCCGCGCTACCTGATCATGACCGCCCCGGCAGCGGCCGTCGTCCTGGCGGTCTGCATCGTCACGGTCGCCCGCGAGAGGTGGCTTATCGCCGGCGTCATTGTGCTCTTCGCGGCCGCCGCCGTGCCGAATTACCTGTTCACGCAACGCTGGCCCTACGCCAAAGAGGGCTGGGACTACAGCCAGGTCGCCGATGTGATCAGCGCCCACGCCGCACCGGGGGACTGTCTGTTGGTGGACAACACCGTTCCCTGGAGACCGGGGCCGATCCGGGCGCTGGTGGCCACCCGGCCCGCGGCGTTCCACTCGCTGATCGACGTGGAGCGCGGCTATTACGGACCCAAGGCCGGCGCGCTGTGGGACGGCCACGTCGCGGTGTGGTTGACCACGGCCAAGATCAACAAATGCACGACGCTGTGGACGATCACCGACCGGGACAAGTCGTTGCCCGACCATCAAACGGGGCAGGCACTGCCGTCGGGAAAGGCGTTCGGGCGCGCACCGGCGTATCAATTCCCGGGCTACCTCGGGTTCCACATTGTCGAGCGGTGGCAATTCCACTACTCGCAGGTGGTCAAGTCGACGCGCTGAGTCTGGCCGACGGTGCTTACGCGCGCCGGTCGCTGCGGGTCGCCCGGTAGGAGGCGAGGAAGGCGGCCGCCGCCAGCAGCGTGAACACCGTGAACACCCAGCGCGCCGCCACTACGGTGCCGCCTTGGGCGGCATTGACCACCACACCGGCCAGTCCGGCGCCGAAGGCCGAGGAAATCACCTGCACGGTGTTGACCGCCGCGGCCGCCGCGCCGCCCTCGGCCGGGTCGTCGACGGAGTCCATGGCACGAACCGCCAGTTGCGGCCAGGCCATCCCGATGCCGACCCCGGCGACCAGCAATGCCACCGCCCAGAGCACGAGGATCCCGATCGGCGCGTCGGCACGCTGCGTGACGGCACCCAGGGCCAGGCCGGAGGCCATCACAAGAGGTGCGATCAGGACCACAAACCCGATGAGTCGCGGGCTGCTCAGCGATGCGCTGACGATTTCGCTGACCGTCCAGCCGATGGCCAGCGCCGCGCCCAGGAAACCGGCCACAACCGGCGTCAAATGCCCGAGTCGCTGACCGAACAGCGGCACGTAGGTGTCGACCATCACCGCCATCATCTGCACGGCCATGGTCAGGTAGATCCATTTCAACGGCCCCGGCCCAAAGACGCTGGGCGGCAACACAGCCGCGCGGGCACGCCGGTCAACCACCAGGAAAATCCCGACCAGCAGCACAGCGGCGGACAGCAGGCCCGCGGTCGCCACCATGTTGTGCGGCAGTTGCGCGACGCTGACCGCAAGCGCGGCGGCGCCCATCAGCAGCAGTGACCACACCGGCACTTTAAGTGCGGGCACCGCCGGAGTTGGGCTGCCCGGGTCCGCGCGATCGGAAGTTTGGGGACGCAGCACGATCGGCACCAACAGGCCCATCAGCGCGGTGAGGATGGCCATCGAACCGAACGCCCACCGCCACAGCCCGAATTGCGCGAAGAGGCCGCCTAACGCCGGCCCGACCACGGTTGCCACCCCCCACATCGCCGATACCAGCGCCGCCGCGCGAGTCCACAGCGACCGGGGCAGGGTGGAGTTGATCAGCGCGTAGCCCAGGCCGGCGAGCAGGCCGCCGGCTACTCCTTGCAGGGTGCGTCCGGCGATCAGGACCTCCATGTTCGGCGCCGCGGCACAGATCAGGCTGGCAACCCCGAAGACGCCCAGCCCC
This sequence comes from Mycobacterium sp., assembly GCF_035499775.1. Lineage (GTDB taxonomy): Bacteria > Actinomycetota > Actinomycetes > Mycobacteriales > Mycobacteriaceae > Mycobacterium. The sequence continues at coordinate 4,359 of NZ_DATJYB010000368.1, forward strand.
AGCAGAAACGACGCCCGCGCCCCGAAGCGCAGCAGTACCGAGTTGACGGTGGTCGCGGCGACCACCGAGCCGACCAGGTACAGCGTGACCACCCAGGCGTACAACCGGCTGCCGCCGATCTCGGCGATCGCGCTGGGCAGCAGGCTGACGGTCAGAAACTCGTTGGTGGCATAGAGGCAGACACCACCGGCCAGCACGACGGACGTGCCCAGATATCGGCCCAGCAGCTCACGCCAAGTGCCGGTTTCGACGCCCGTGTCGGTCTCCGTATTGGTCACTTCAAGCCCGCGGCGTCCATTCCGCGCAGTTCCTTCTTCAGGTCGGCGATCTCGTCGCGGAACCGCGCCGCCAGTTCGAACTGCAGGTCACGGGCGGCGGCCATCATCTGCGCGGTGAGGTCTTTGATCAGGTCGGCCAGCTCGGCGCGCGGCATGGCCGAGGTGTCGCGGCCTTCGAACACCCCGGCGCTGACGGCCCGGCCGGGCTCGCCCTGCGCGCGTCGGCCCCGGGACGCGTTTCGCCCGGACCCACCGATCTCGACCGTCTCGGAATCCTCTGCCTCGCGATAGACCTGGTCGAGGATGTCGGCGATCTTCTTGCGCAACGGCTGCGGGTCGATGCCGTTGGCCTCGTTGTACGCGATCTGCTTCGCCCGCCGGCGCTCGGTCTCGTCGATGGCTTCTTTCATCGAGTCGGTGATCGTGTCGGCGTACATGTGGACCTCGCCGGAGACGTTGCGGGCGGCGCGGCCGATGGTCTGGATCAGGCTGCGCGTCGACCGCAGGAACCCTTCCTTGTCGGCGTCCAGGATCGCCACCAACGACACCTCGGGCAGGTCCAGGCCCTCGCGCAGCAGATTGATGCCGACCAGCACGTCGTAGTCACCGAGGCGCAACTGCCTGAGCAGCTCGACCCGGCGCAGGGTGTCGACCTCGGAGTGCAGGTAGCGCACCCGGATACCCATCTCGAGCAGGTAGTCGGTGAGGTCTTCGGCCATCTTCTTGGTCAGCGTCGTCACCAGCACCCGCTGATCGGCCTCGGCGCGTTGGCGAATCTCGCCGATCAGGTCGTCGATCTGCCCCTTCGTCGGCTTGACCACTACTTTCGGGTCGACCAGGCCGGTCGGCCGGATCACCTGCTCGACGAACTCGCCGCCGGTCTGGCTGAGCTCGTAAGGACCCGGCGTGGCCGACAGGTAGACCGTCTGCCCGATCCGGTCGGCGAACTCCTCCCAGGTCAGCGGCCGGTTGTCACACGCCGACGGCAGCCGGAACCCGTACTCGACGAGGTTGCGCTTGCGCGACATGTCGCCCTCGTACATGCCGCCGATCTGCGGCACGGTGACGTGCGACTCGTCGATGACCATCAGGAAGTCCTCGGGGAAATAGTCCAGCAGCGTCGCGGGCGGCGAACCCGGACCGCGCCCGTCGATGTGGCGGGAGTAATTCTCGATGCCCGAGCAGAACCCGACCTGCCGCATCATCTCGATGTCGTAGTTGGTGCGCATCCGCAGCCGCTGGGCCTCGAGCAGCTTGCCCCGGCCCTCCAATTCGGCGAGCCGCTCGGCGAGCTCCTGCTCGATGGTGGAGAGCGCGTGCGCCATCCGCTCCGGACCGGCGACATAGTGGGTGGCCGGGAAGATCCGCAGCGAGTCGACCTGGCGGATCACCTCGCCGGTCAGCGGGTGCAGGTAATACAGCGCCTCGATCTCATCGCCGAAGAACTCGATGCGAACCGCCAGCTCCTCGTAGGACGGGATGATCTCCACGGTGTCGCCGCGCACCCGGAACGAGCCGCGGGTGAAGGACAGGTCGTTGCGGGTGTACTGCACGTCGACCAGCAGCCGCAGCAGCCCGTCGCGCGGGACTTCGG
>NZ_DATJYB010000369.1:0-17972 GCF_035499775.1 Mycobacterium sp.
ACCTCGGGGGTGGTCGCCGTCCACGACGCCCGCAACTCCAGCTGGTGGGCGCGCGGCGGCCCGGAGATGTCGCCGTAGCGCACCGACGTGGTGGCGGTCACCGTGCCGCCCAAGGCGGTCATCTGCTCGGTGCGCGCCTGAAGCGCGTCGACCAGCCAGCTCCATGCCACCTCCGGCAGCAAGGGGTCTACGGCCATGTGGGAGTCCAGGTCTGCCTGAATGTAGGCGACCAGGCGGATGGTGCCGTCCCAGGCGTCGGAGCCGTCCGGGTCGTACAGCAGGATCAGCCGGCCGAACGCATCGCCCTCGGAGCGCTCGGGGACGATGTCGAGGTCGGGATGTTTGACCTCGGCTCCCAGCGCGTAGCTAAAGGGCGCCAGCCGCTGCGGTGGCCGGATCGGTCCGAGCTCGATTTCAGGCCGCACGGTGACAGCGTTCATGGCCGCTACCGCTTCACGGAACGGGGCCGGTTCGGCTGCTGAAGTCACGATTGGACGGTAGACCCATCGGCCGACACGCCGCGACAGGCGCGCCGTTTCGTGCTACTGGGGGCCGAACCGCGCCGGGCGCTTCTCGCGATGCGCGGCGAGCCCTTCCCGCACGTCAGGGCCGCCGAACCCGATGAATTCCAGCCCGAGCGAGGTCTCGAAGGCCGGCGCGAACATGCGGTACCAGTAGTTCAGGCTGTGTTTGGTCCAGCGGATCGCCTGTTGTGCCCCGTTCGCCAGGCTCTCGGCCAGGCGTATCGCGGTGGGCAGCACCTCGTCGTCGTCGACGCAGGTGGAGACCAGGCCGATGCGCTCGGCTTCCTCACCCGACAGCGTCTCGCAGGTCAGCAGGTAGTACTTTGCCTTGGCCATCCCGACCAGCAGCGGCCAGCAGATCGCGGCGTGGTCGCCCGCGGCGACCCCGAGTTTGGTGTGCCCGTCGATGATCTTCGCGGTCCGGCCCGCCACGGAGATGTCGGCGAGTAGTGCGACCACCAGACCCGCGCCGACGGCCGGGCCCCGGATAGCGGAGACCACCGGCTTGTCGAGGTTGACCAGGTTGAGCACCAGATCGCGGGCCTCCCGCATGATGCGGACCCGGCCCTCGTAGTCGCCCATCGTCTCCTCGATCAGGTCGAAGCTGCCACCGGAGGAGAACGCCCTGCCCTCGCCGCGGACCAGGACGACCTTGACGTTCTTGTCGCGATCGATCACCGGCCAGATGTCGGCGAGGTCGCGGTGCATCTGCGGCCCGACCGAGTTCAGCCCGGGCGCGTCGAGGACCAGCGTGAGCACGCCGTTCTCGCCGGGTTCGCAGCGCAGGCTGGGAAAGTCGTCGTAAGTGAGTGGCATCGGGCCGATGTTACGGGGGAAGCATGGCAGCATGAAGGCCATATGAATGGCTCTCCGCGTACCCGTCGCGACCTTACGCAATCGCCCTATCTGGCCGCGGTCGCCGGCCGCAAACCCAGTCGAATCCCGGTGTGGTTCATGCGGCAGGCGGGCCGATCGCTGCCCGAATACCGGGTGCTGCGCGAACGGCACAGCATGCTGGCGGCCTGTTTCGAACCCGAAGTCGCCTGCGAGATCACCCTGCAGCCGATACGCCGCTACGACGTCGACGCGGCGATCCTGTTCTCCGACATCGTGGTGCCGCTGCGCGCCGCCGGCATCGATCTGGACATCGTCGCCGACGTCGGGCCGGTGATCGCGCACCCGATTCGCACCGCCGCCGCTATCGACGCCATGAAACCCCTTGACCCGCAGTCGATTCAGCCAGTGCTGCAGACGGTGGGGTTGCTGGTTGACGCGCTGGGCGATGTCCCGCTGATCGGTTTCGCCGGTGCGCCGTTCACGCTGGCGTCCTACCTCGTCGAGGGCGGGCCCAGCCGAAACCACGCCCGCACCAAGGCGATGATGCTGGCCGAGCCGGCGAGTTGGCATGCACTGATGACCAAGCTGGCCGACCTCACCATCGCGTTCCTGCGCGGCCAGATCGACGCCGGGGTCGACGCGATCCAGGTCTTTGATTCATGGGCGGGGACGCTGTCGCTGGCCGACTACCGCCAGTACGTGCTGCCGCACAGCTCGCGTGTTTTCGCCACGCTGTCCGAATACGGCGTGCCGATGACGCACTTCGGGGTCGGGACCGCTGAACTGCTGGGTGCGATGTCGGAAGCGGGTGCGACGGTCGTCGGCGTGGACTGGCGGACCGCACTCGCCGACGCCGCCGCCCGCGTGCAGCCCGGCACGGCGCTGCAGGGCAACCTCGACCCGGTGGTCGTCCTCGCGGGCTGGCCGGTGGTGGAACGCGCGGCCCGCGCCGTCGTCGACTACGGACGTCGCGCCGTGGACGCCGGCGCGGCCGGCCACGTGTTCAACCTCGGCCACGGAGTGCTGCCGGAGACCGATCCTGGCGTGCTGACCGAGTTGGTGTCGCTGGTCCACTCGCTATGACGCGCTCATATTGTGTTGTGGGCGGCGGTATTTCGGGGTTGACCGCGGCGTACCGGCTGCGGTCGGCGTTGGGTGACGACGCGAACATCACGCTGTTCGATCCGGGTGACCGGCTCGGCGGGGTCTTGCGCACCGAGCGGGTCGGCGGCCAACCCATGGACCTGGGCGCCGAGGCGTTCGTGCTGCGCCGCCCCGAGATGCCGGCGCTGCTGGCCGAGCTGGGCCTGTCGGGGCAGCAACGGACCACCACCGGCGCGCGACCGCTGATCTACAGCCAGGGCAAGCTGCACCCGCTGCCATCCGGCACGGTGGCCGGGATTCCGTCGTCGGCGGCGTCGCTGACCGGGCTGGTCGACGACGCCACGATCGCGCACATCGAGACCGAACCGGGCCGGCCTTTCAGCTGGCAGGCGGGTAGCGATCCGTCGGTGGCCTCCCTGGTGGCGGACCGGTTCGGCGAGCAGGCTGTGGCCCGGTCGGTCGACCCGCTGCTGGGTGGGGTGTACGCGGGCTCGGCGGCGACGATCGGGCTGCGTGCCGGGGCTCCCAGCGTCGCGGCGGCATTGGACCGGGGCGCGGGGAGCCTGACCGACGCGGTTCGCCAGGGGCTGCCGCCGGCCAACGACGGCCCGGTGTTCGGTTCGCTGCAGGGCGGGTACCGGATCCTGCTCGACGAGCTGGTTCGGCGCAGTGGGCTGCAGTGGGTGCGCGCCCGGGTTGAGAGCCTCGAGCCCGGCTGGACCTTGCGGGATGAGACCGGCGCCAGCTGGCACGCCGACGCGGTGATCCTGGCCGTCCCGGCCCCACGATTAGTGCAGCTGGTTGACGGCCTGGCGCCACGCAGCATCGCCGCCGCCAGCCGGATCACCAGCGCGTCGTCGGCGGTGGTGGCGCTGGCGGTTCCCGCCGATACCGCGTTTCCGCAGAATTCCGGCGTGCTGGTCGCCAGCGGTGAGCCGTTGCGGGCCAAGGCGATTACCTTGTCCAGCCGCAAATGGGGTGGTGGCGGGGACGTCCAGCTGCTGCGGTTGTCGTTCGGGCGCTTCGGCGAAGATCTGGCTGTCCGGGCGTCCGACGAAGAGTTGCTGGCCTGGACACAGGACGACCTGGCTGCCGTTTTCGGCGTGAATGTCGAGCCGTTCGATGTCCGCGTGCAGCGCTGGATCGACGCGATGCCGCAGTACGGACCGGGACATAGCGATCTGGTCGCGCAAGTTCGCGCCGGGCTGCCGCCGACGCTGGCCGTCGCGGGAAGCTATCTGGACGGCATCGGCGTGCCGGCCTGCGTCGGGGCGGCCGGCAAGGCGGCCACCAGCGTCATCGAGGCTCTGGATGCGCGAGTGGCACGATAGGTGCCATGCCCCGCCTCGACTATGACGCGTTGAACTCGACGCTTCGCTACCTGATGTTTTCGGTGTTCTCGGTACGACCCGGCGAGCTCGGTGAGGAGCGTGAGGCTGTCGTCGACGACGCCGCCACGTTCTTCAAACAGCAGGAGGAACGCGGCGTTGTGGTGCGTGGCCTCTACGACATAGCCGGACTGCGGGCCGACGCCGACTTCATGATCTGGACCCACGCCGAACGCGTCGAGGCACTGCAAGCCACCTACGCAGACTTCCGGCGCACCACCATGCTGGGGCGGGCCAGCGCGCCGGTGTGGAGCAGTGTGGCGCTGCACCGGCCCGCGGAGTTCAACAAGAGTCACATCCCGGCGTTTCTGGCCGGCGAGGATCCCGGCAACTACATCTGCGTCTATCCGTTTGTGCGGTCCTACGAGTGGTACCTGTTGCCCGACGAGGAACGCCGCCGGATGCTCGCCGAGCACGGCATGGCCGCCCGTGAGTACAAGGACGTGCGGGCCAACACGGTGCCGGCGTTCGCGCTCGGCGACTACGAATGGATCCTGGCCTTCGAGGCCCCAGAGTTGGATCGCATCGTCGACCTGATGCGGGAATTGCGGGCCACCGATGCGCGACGGCATACCCGCGAGGAGACACCGTTTTTCACCGGTCCACGGGTGGCGGTCGAGCAGTTGGTGAACTCGCTGCCATGACCGCCTTCGACCCGACCGACCCCACCCGTTTCGACGAGAGCTATCGCGACGACCGGACGTCGCACGGCTTGCCCACCGCCACGCCGTGGGACATCGGGGGTCCGCAGCCGGTGGTCCAGCAGCTGGTCGCGCTGGGCGCGATCAAGGGTGAGGTGCTCGACCCGGGCACCGGCCCAGGGCACCACGCGATCTATTACGCCTCGAAGGGTTATTCGGCCACCGGCATCGACGGGTCGGCCGCGGCCATCGAGCGTGCCCGCGAGAATGCGCGCAAAGCCGGGGTGTCGGTGAACTTCGAGCTTGCCGACGCGACGAAGCTGGAGGGACTGGACAACCGGTTCGACACCGTCGTCGACTGCGCGTTCTACCACACCTTCAGCACCGCTCCCGAGCTGCAGGCGTCTTATGTGCAGGCGCTGCACCGGGCGACTCGGCCGGGGGCGCGGCTGTACATGTTCGAGTTCGGGGACCATGACGTCAACGGCTTCAAGATGCTGCGGTCGTTGTCCGCCGACTCTTTTCGCGACGTGCTGCCCGCGGGCGGCTGGGAGATCACCTACTTGGGCACGACGACCTACCAGGTCAACGTGAGCGTCGAGTCGCTGGCGATATCAGTGGCGCGGAATCCCGACATGGCCGCGGAGGCGGAGAAGATGATGGAGCGGTTCCGGGCGATGGAGCCGTGGCTGGTCAACGGCAGGGCACACGCCGGGTTCTGGGAGGTGCACGCCACCCGGGTGGACTGAGCCGGCGTTGATGCCTCGGCGTCGGCGCCCCATCTGTCTCAGCCGTCGCCAGCGGAAGCCGGCCTCTCGCCGAACGTGAACTGGTTGCGGAAATCCGGCCGGATTCTCGCAACCACACACTCGCCGACGCTGAAAGCGGTTGGCGCTCAGGCCTCGTCGGGGACTAGGCGCAGCGAGATCGAGTTGATGCAGTAGCGCTGGTCGGTCGGCGTCGGATAGCCCTCACCGGCGAACACGTGCCCCAGGTGGCTGTGGCAGTTCGCGCACAACACCTCGGTGCGCGTCATCCCCAGCGCCTTGTCGGAACGCAGGATCACCGCATCCGAGCTCGACGGGTCGAAAAACGATGGCCAGCCGCAATGCGAATCGAACTTCTCTGTGCTGCGGAACAATTCGGCCCCGCAGGCCCGGCACTCGTAAATGCCTTGGGTTTTGGTGTCGGTGTACTCACCAATGAACGGCCGCTCAGTGCCTGCGCGACGCAGCACGTCGAACTCCTGCGGATTCAGTTTCTTACGCCACTCGTCATCGGAAAGTTGCACCTTCGGACGCGACAAGTCAGAAGTCATGCGTCCACGCTAGCGCGCTCGCGGTCCGCCGTCAGCCACGCCGGATCGATACCGTCGTCCAGCCGGTTGTCGGCCTTGGCGTCCAGATACCGGAAGTAGAGGACGGTGAACACCACGATCAGCAGCAGCGACCAGCCGTAGGTGATCTTCAGGTATTGCAGCGCGCGGCCATACCTCATCCACTTGAAGAGCAGCCAGTTGTCCAGCGTCAGGAAGCCATAGACGCCCAGCCACGCCGGCCAGTTGCGGATCAGCGAGTTCTGCAGCACCACCGTCATCAGGAACGGGAAAAGCATCATCGAGTAGTAGCCCTGGGCCAGCGGCAGCACCAGCCAGGAACACACCAGCAGCACGCCCGACGAGCTGGTGAACCAGAACCGCGGGTCCCGGGTGCGGTAATAGCGGTACAGCAGCCACATCGCGCCGATCGCCAGCAGCGTGAACAGAACCCGCAGGAACACGATCATCCAGGTGGGCAGGCCGAAGTACACGCCGTTGCCCTCGATCGAGCTGTTGAAGTAGTCACGCGTGCCCCCGATGTACGGCAGCGTTTTGGTGAAGAAATCCATCGGATGGCTGACCAGCGGCAGCGCCACCAGGTTGATCATGACCGGAACCACGATCGCGGTCACCCACGCCCGCCACTGGCGATTCAGGAAGGGCAGCAACAGCAACGGCCCGAGCACGGGTTTGAGCGTCAGCGTCAGCCCGATCGCCACGCCGGCCCACCACTGACGGCTGGCCCTGCCGTCCAACAGCCAGCGCAGGAACAGCATCTCGGCCAGCAGCACGCAACCGTTGATGTTGGTGAACACCAGCGTGCTGGTGACGCTTTCCGTGCAGAACATCGCCAACAGCAGGGCGGGGGCTGCCACCGAGGTCAGCGTGTAGTCGAACATCCGCAGCAGCAGGTAGGCGGCGACCAGGATTGCCACCGTGTTGATGCCGATGAACAGGTAGCGCGACGGCGACAAGGTCAGATACCCGAACGGGGCCATCAGCAGCGTGCCGCCCGGCGGGTACAGGTAGTGCGGGTCGACGTAGTCGAAATGCTCGTTGTAGATGTCCAGGCCGTGGATGAAGTTCCACGCTGCGCGGTGGACCGGCTTGAAGTCGTCGGTGATGTTGCCGTTGGCGGTGAGGATGACGCTGCGGTGTATCACTGACATGATGGCCAGCGGCCATAACACCGAGCGCAGCACCGTCGCCGTGCTCGGTGCACCGGTGCGGGGACGGAATCCGGCCTGTATCCAACCCCGCAGACCGGTTCGAGTCGAGTCAGCTGCCGTCACGAGCGAACCGTACACCAGGGCGCGTCAGCGCCTAAGAGCTCAAGTCTCAGGCGGGGCAGTAGGTGTCGGTTCCGGGCAGCTTGCCGCTGTCCAGGTAGCCGGTCAGCGGCGGGACGGCGCAGGGCGAATAGATGCTGGCGCCGTGGCCGATGCCCTGCCACATCACCCGCTTGCTGGCCGCGTTGGCGTTGATGATCGTGGCCGCGGACGCAGCAACGCCTTCAGAGCCCACGATCGGGTCGTTCTGCACACCCATCAACAGCACGTCGATCTTGAGATCTTTCGGCGGCGGGGACGGCGAACTACTCGGCCAGTGCACGCATTTGACCAGGTTGAGCGCCGCGACCGTACCGAACTGCGGATAGAGCTTCCCCCACGCGACCACCAGCTCGCGGACCCGGTCCGGAGTCGGGCGGTTGAGCGCGTCGCTGCAGCCGTTGACGAACTGGCCGTCTGAATCCTGGGTGGCGTCGGCGCGACTGATCAAGTTGGACAGCAGGTTGTTGTCGCCGGAGCGGGCGGCGGACAGCGCGTCGGACAGGGTCGTGATGGTGCTAGGCCCGCTGCCGGTGGGGTAGCCCAAGGCGGTGACGATGGCGTTCGCCACCGACGCCACCGAGATGCTGCGCGGCCCCCTAACGGAGCGGGCGCTGGCCAGCAAAGCGGTGACGGCGCCCTTCGGGTCGGGTCCGAGTGAACAGTTCAGCGCCACACACTGCGCGGCGAACGCGTCGAGGGCGGCTTGCTGGCCCTTGACGCGTTGCTCGGCGGCGCCTTCGGCGTTGATTCCCAGCGCAACGGGGGAGTCGAGGATCAGCCGGGCGACTTTGTCCGGTCGCGATCCGGCGTAGGCCAGCGCCACCTGGGCCCCGTTGCCGATTCCGAGCAGGGCCAGCGCGGGCACGTCCCAGAGGTTGCGCAGACGCTCGATATCCGAGCCCGCGAGGCTGTTGTCATACGCCGAGGAACCCGGTGCCAGGGCGTCGGTGCAGTTTGTGGTCGCGGTGTTCGACACTTCGGAGAGGTTGGCAACGGGGTCGTCGCCGGTCTTGAATTGCGCCTGATCGCGCATCGTCTGGCGGTCGTAGTGGTCGCGGCAATCGATGGGGCTCGACATGCCCATGCCGCGACGGTCGACGGCGACGATGGGACGGCCGCGGAGTACGTCGGCGCCGGCCCGCGACAGCCAGACCGCCAACTGCGTGGACGACGGCAGGTCCGCGCCGGTGGTCAAGACCAGGGGTCCCGCGTCGTGCGGCGTCTGAGCCGTGCGGGCACGGACCGCGCCGATGCTTAACGTGCCCGACCCGCCGTTAGCCGGGTCGAGGTCGGCGTCGTAAGCCGCGCAATCCAGTTGGACGCCGGCCGGCGCGGCGGTGATGCCCGCGTCGGCGAACACCCGCTTGGTGCAGTCACGCCAGGACAAGTCGTTCTTGGGCGCGGCGATCGGCGGCGGGCCGGCCGGCGGCGGCTTGGGGGTGGCCACGCCCTGTGGTTTGGCGCCGGAATTGGTGGCGAAGCGCGGGTCTGCGGCCAGGCCCGGGACGCAGCCGGACAGCACGGTGCTCACCGCGATCAGGATCGCAGTGGACGTGACGCGCCGACTCATGCCGACCACAGTAGCGATATCCCGGCCGAATCGGCCCCGTCAGGCCTTGACGTAGCGCGTGTACAGGTATCCGGCGTCGTCGGTGAGAACGTGGGCACAGCGCATCTCGGTCACCAGCTGGCCCGGGCCGGTCGCGATGCGGCGGGCCAGTCCGCCGACCAGACAGGGCGCGATTGTCAGGCACAGCTCGTCGAGCATGCCGCGCTGGATGAAGGACCCGAGCAGCATCGGGCCGCCCTCGGTCAGAATGCGGCGAAAGCCGCGCGCGTGCAGAGTCGCCAGCACAGCCGCCTCGTCGACCTTGGCCGGATCGTCGCTCGAGCAGTCGACCACCTCGGCAATACCGGTGAGCAGACTGCGCGTCGGATCGACGGCGGCCGTGCAGGTGAGCACCAGGGGCGGGACCTCGGTACGGGTGAACACGCCCATGTCCCGGTCCAGACGACCCGACTTGGTGACGATCGCCAGTTGCGGCACTTCGCTTTGACCGCGGGCTTGTCGCTGCTGGCGTTCCGGGATGCTCAGATGCGCACCGGAATAGTTCTCGATCCGCACGGTGCCGGCGCCGACCAGTACGACGTCGGCAAGCTCACGCAGCAGATTGAAGATGAGCTTGTCGCCGGGCCCCGCCATTGCGGCGGTGGCACCGTCGGCGGTGGCGCCGCCGTCCACGCTGCTGATGAAGTTCGCCCGCAACCAGATGCCGTCGGGTTTGGCGGGATAGCCGTACAGCTGGGGCAGTTCACCTTCGTCGACCTCGCGCCCGGATTCGAGCAGCGTCAGTGCGGGCATGGGTTTGATTGCAGCACGCCGCTACAGTGCGTGCATGCACGGGTCCACTTCCCACCAGGTGGCGCACCTGGTGGACCGGCACCCGAGCGTGTCGCCGGAGCGGCTGATCTCTCAGCTGCGCCCGCCGCCGACGTTCGCCGACGTGAGCTTTGCGACGTATCGCCCCGATCCGGCCGAGCCGACCCAGGCGGCCGCCGTCGCGGCGTGTCAGCAGTTCTGCGTTCAGGCGGTGCAGCGGCGCGCGGGCCGCAAAAAGCTGTTTGGCAAACGGGAGGTGCTGCCCGGTGTCGGGATTTATCTGGACGGCGGGTTCGGGGTGGGCAAGACCCACCTGCTGGCCTCGGCGTACTACCAGTTGCCCGGTGACGGGCCCGGTGCAACGCCCGCACCGAAGGCGTTCGCGACATTTGGCGAGCTGACCCAGCTGGCCGGGGTGTTCGGCTTCGTCGAATGCATTGATCTGCTGGCCGATTACACAGCGGTGTGCATCGACGAGTTCGAACTGGACGATCCGGGCAACACCACGCTGATCTCGCGGCTGCTCTCGTCGTTGGTCGAGCGGGGTGTGTCGGTGGCCGCGACCTCCAACACGCTGCCCGAGCAGCTGGGCGAGGGCCGTTTCGCCGCGCAGGACTTTCTGCGCGAGATCAACACGCTGGCAAGCATTTTCACCACTGTACGAATCGCGGGACCGGACTACCGGCACCGCGACCTGCCGCCGGCGCCCCAGCCCCTGTCCGACGAGCAGGTCAGCACCCGCGCGGCCGGTGTGCCGGGGGCGACCCTTGACGACTTCGACGCGCTGTGCGCGCATCTGGCCACCATGCACCCGTCGCGATATCTGACCCTGATCGAGGGTGTGAGCGAGGTGTTCCTGACCGGCGTGCACGCTATCGACGACCAGAATGTTGCCCTGCGCCTGGTGTCGCTCACCGATCGGCTCTACGACGCCGGCATCCCTGTGGTGGGCTCCGGGGCGAAGTTGGACACCATCTTCAGCGAGGAGATGCTGGCCGGTGGGTACCGAAAGAAGTACCTGCGCGCCACCTCACGGCTCTTGGCGCTGACGGCCCAGGCCTAGCTCGCCGCGCCTCGCCGAGCGTCACGCCGGCGTGACCCTCAGGGCACTAGCTCGCGAACCATGACGTAGTCGTTCTCGCGGCGATCTCCCACTTGAAACGTCCTGGTGCCGTTGATCTTAAAGCCACTCTTGAAGTAAAAGCGTTGTGCGCGAAGGTTTTCCTGGTTCACCCCCAGCCACACGCAACGGACGCGCCATTGGGCGGCAGTCGCCAGCGTGGTGTCCATCAACGCCGCCGCAACCCCGGCGCCGTGAAAGTCATTCAGCACGTAGAGCTTTGACAGCTCGGTGGCCGGGCGGGTCTGGACGGCCCGCTGGACGTCCGGGTCGTCGGTGATGCCGCGAATCAGCATCGCGTACCCGACAATTCGGCCGTTCTGCCGGGCGGTGAGCACCGCGCGTTGCGGGTCGGTCAGGTACTCGGCGAACCGTTCGGCGGACAGGTTGGTGTCGATGAACGACGCGATGTTCTCGGCAGCCGTTGTGGGCGGACACGCCAACGGGAAGGTAAGCGCGGCAACGGCGGCCAGTTCTTCGGCTTCGACGGAATCCGTCGCGGCGGTTTGGACGGCCAGCGTCAGAGGTTCCACTGCGCGAGGTGCTTGCCGGTCTTCTTGTCCAGCAGGACCACGTTGGTCACCAGATCGCGGTAGGCGTCCCAGTACACTTCGCCGCGCACTATCGAACCTTGCGGTGCGTTCACGATCACGTTGTCCAGCGAGTCGGGTGCATCGTTGGCCCGGGGCTTGTAGGCGTCGGCGTACGGCGTCACGCCGTCGAAGCTGAAGTTGGTGCCCATGATGAAGGAGTTCGGCACCCGCACAGCGTGGATCGCCACATCGGCGCGCTCCACGGTGCTGCCGGGAAAGCTCTTGACCGGGACGCCGCTTCGCGTGTAGCCGAATCCCGGCGGCGGGTCGCACGGCACCACGCTGGTGACGGTGACGTCGGCGACGTAGTCGCCGGTATCCACCCGGAGGGTGTCACCGATGTGACCGATCGGCGAGTCGCCGGCCCAGGCACGGGGAACAGCAACGATCGCAACGGTGACGAGGAAGGTGGTCATGACAGTCAGCCAGCGGTGCATCGTTGCCTCCTCGGCTCCTTCGACGACCTTCGCATGATTGCACACGCGCTCTGGCAAAGGGAGGGGTTCGACGTTGCCGCTCAGCCGCCTTTGACGGTCAGGGACTCCAGCGCGGCGGCCAGATCCGCCTCGACGCGTGCCTTGTCGACGCCGCACCGGTGCAGCGGACCCGCGCCGTCTTCGAGTTCGAGCAGCGCCAGCAGCAAGTGCTCGGTGCCGATGTAGTTGTGGCCGAGTCGAAGTGCCTCACGGAACGTCAGTTCGAGCGCCTTGCGTGCCGGACCGCTGAACGGGATGAGCGCGGGGACCTCGGCGGCGGCCGGTGGCAGGTTCACGGCCGTGCGCAGCGCATCGGTGTCGACGTGCTGCAGGTGGAGCAGGACGGTTGCCAGCGCGGCCGGGTCGCTGAGCAGCCCGAGCAGCAGATGGTCGGGCGTGATCTCGCTGTTGACGGCGTCGTGCGCGGCGTTCTGGGCGGCGACGACGGCGCCGCGGGCCCGCGGTGTGAAACGCGCGAAACCCTGCTCGGGGTCCACGGTCGCGGCTTCGGCACGTGGGACGAATCGCTTTTGGGCGGCCTGCTTGGTGACACCCATGCTCTTGCCGATGTCGGTCCAGGACGCGCCCGATCGGCGCGCTTGATCGACGAAATGCCCGATCAGGTGATCGGCGATCTCGCCCAAATGCTCAGCGGCCAGGACGGCATCGCTGAGCTGGTCCAACACGTTGCGGTGCACCAGTTTGATGGCGTTGATCAGCTCGTCGAGGCGGACGGGGTAGGCAATGGGGGTCGGGTCGGCCATAGCGTCAACAGTAGGTTGACGCCCAGATTGCGTCAACTCAAGGTTGACGCTGGCGGCGGGCCGGCGGCCGTTCGTCGCATTTGGGCCTCGGGAATGGCGTTGGCGCACAGTGCCATTCGTTGTTCATTTGAGATATTTCGTACAAGATGCGAGATCATCGCCTCTCTGGGACGATCAGTGCACTGTGAAACCCCTCTTCGTGACCCTGGCAGGTCTTGCCGCTACCTTCGGCATGGCCGTGCCGGCACACGCCGACGGCACCGACGACCAATTCCTCGCGACGGTCCAAACGGTCGGCATCAGCTTTCCGGACCGGGGGCGCGCGATAGCGGCCGGCAAATGGGTCTGCGAAAAGGCCGGCGAAGGCACCCAGATGGCGGATCTCGTCAAGATCGTTGAAAGCCAAAATCCTGCGCTCACCGAGGACAAGGCCGCCAAGTTCACCGCAATCGCGGCCAACGTGTACTGCCCCAAGGTGCTGGCGTCGCTGGGTGTGAACACCCCGTAGCCACCAGCGCGTTTCGGGGCCGTGCACACCAGGTGTGATCGATTTGTTACACCCCGGCTACCGGAGCCCGGTTAACGAAACCTGTCGTCAACATTTCAGCTTTACCATTCTGTGACTAATAGTGGGCCAGCTTTGGGGCATGCGAGAGGAAGGAAAATTTGGACTTCCTGCAGGCGCAGTTGATCGATCCGCTTAGCAACCTCCTGAACACCCACGTCCTTGTCTATCTGCTCATCGGTGTCGGCCTCTATTTCACGGTGCGCACCAGGTGTATTCAGGTCCGCTACTTCGGACGCATGTTTCGCCAGTTACGTAGATCCCACCGCCAAGACGGTGGGATTTCTTCCTTTCAGGCGTTCTGCGTCGGCCTGGCGTCGCGGGTGGGCACCGGGAACATCGCCGGTGTCGCCATCGCGCTCACCGTCGGTGGGCCCGGCGCGATCTTCTGGATGTGGGTGGTGGCCGCCGTCGGCATGGCCACCGCGCTGATCGAGGCCACCCTCGGCCAGATATTCAAGGTCCGCTCGGGCGACGGGGCCTACCGCGGCGGCCCGGCTTTCTACATCCAGCGTGGGCTGCGCTCGCGGGCGGGCGGCGTCATCTTTGCCGTGCTGCTGACGGTCGCGTTCTCGACTGCGTTCAACATGGTGGAGACCAACGCGGTCAGCGGCGTCTTGAAGACATCGCATGGCATCGACATCCGTTGGACAACAGTGGGTCTGGCGGTGCTGGCAGCGCCGGTGCTGTTCGGCGGGGTGCGCCGGGTGGCCGCGTTCGCCGGAAAGGTGCTTCCCACGGTTGCCGCGGTCTACACCCTGCTGGCGCTGGCGATCGTGGCGGTCAACATCACCGAGCTGCCGGGCATGATCGAGGAGATCATCGGCGGTGCGGTCGGAATTCGGCAGATGGCAGGCGGTTTCGCCGGCGGCATCGCGGCTGCGATGCTCACCGGGGTCAAGCGTGGCCTGTTCGCCTGCGAGGCGGGGTTGGGTAGTTCGCCCAACATTGCCGGCGCCGCGACGGTTGCCCATCCGGTGGAGCAGGGCCTGATCCAGTCGCTCGCCGTTTTCATCGACACCATGGTGATCTGCACCGCGACGGCGTTCATCGTGCTGGCGTCGGCACCCGAGCTTTACAACCCCGCTCACCCAGGTGAGGTCGCGGGCGCGAGCCTGACCGAGCAGGCCATCGCCGCAGACCTGGGCTCGTGGTCCACCGTGCTGATGACCTCGGTGGTGTTCTTCTTCGCGTTCTCCTCGGTGCTCAGCAACTACGTGATCGCCGAGGCCAACCTCTTCTTCCTGGGCGGGCGGCGGTTGGCGACCAACATCCTCAAACTGGTGACACTGGGTTCGATCGTGTTCGGGGCCATGTCCAAGCTCACGGTGGTCTGGGCACTCGCCGACCTGGCGATGGCGCTGATGGCGATCGCCAATCTGATCGCGATCTGCCTGTTGGGCAAGTGGGCCTTTGCGGCGCTGAAGGATTACCACCGCCAGGCCCTGCAGGGCGGGGAACCCGTCTTTGTGGCCAGCCAGGCCGACTTGCCCGGCGAGCTCGAGGGCGACATCTGGGAGATTCCAGAGCGCCGGCAGGTGGGCGCGCTGCCCGGAGCCGCGCCGCCGGTCCGTCGGACCCCAATCGGGTTGTCACGAGTTTCACCGGCGGCGTAGCCCGCGACGGCGACAAGTCGGCGTCGCTTACTGTTGAGCCCGTGCGAATAGCCGGAGTTGCTTGTGGCGCTGTGTCGGTCGGTGCGCTGCTCTGGGGTGGTGCGCGGGCGGTGGTCGCCCGGATCGAGCGAAACCCGGATCCCTTTACCCGCGAACGGCTTCTGGCTGAGCCGAAGGGCGAGGAGGTCCTGATCACCCGCCCGGACGGGACGGTGTTGCGGGCGCTGTCCGCGGGCCAGGGGCCGCCGGTGGTTTTCGTGCACGGTTACACCGCTCGAATCTTCGAGTGGAATTTCGTGTGGGATGAACTGCAGGCCAAGGGTTTTCGCGTGATCGCCGTCGACCAGCGCGGCCATGGGCTTTCCACGCTGGGCGCCGACGGCATCGGATCTGAGCCCATGGCGGACGATCTCGCTGCGGTGCTGCGGCACTTCGACGTTCGTGACGGTGTGCTGATCGGACACTCGATGGGTGGGTTCGTCACGATCCGCGCCATGATCGATCACCCTGACCTCGCGCGGCGGCTGCGCGGACTTGTGCTGTTTGCGACGTGGGCGGGACGCGTTCTGGATGGGGCACCACAGAACCGGTTGCAGATCCCGTTGCTGCAGTACGGCATCCTGCAAAAGTTGTTGCGCAACAAGACCGTTGCGGTGTTGTTCGGCGCCGCACAGTGTGGGACGCACCCGTCGCCGGCGATGATCTCGGCCTTCGTCGAGTCGTTCCATCAACACCTCGATGAACACGGGCCGTTGCTGCCGATTGTGCGGGCATTTTCCAGCGAAGACCGATATCCGCGCCTGGGTGAGATCGCCGTGCCGACCGTCGTGATGGTCGGCTCCGCCGATCGCACGACACCACCCAGTCACTCGCGTCGGCTGGCCGCAGGGATACCGGGAGCGCGGCTCGTCACCGTCCCCGATGCGGGGCATCTGCTGAATTGGGAAGCGCCCGACGAGCTGATCGAGGTGATCGAATCATTTCCGGCCTGAGCGGCGTCGAGTGGTTTACCGTCGGCACCCGAACGGGAAAGCCCGGGTGATGAGCCAGGCCACTCTAGTCAGCGAGGAACCACTGCTAGCGGATGTAGAGCGGCGCCTGATGCACGACTTCCCGAGCATTTCACCCGAGGTTGTGGATGCCCTCATCCAGCGGGAGCACGCCCGATTCGACGCCAGCCCGATCCGCAGCTACATCCCGTTGTTCGTCGAGAAGCATGCGCGTGAGCAGCTCCGGAACATCTACGCAGAGGCCGGGCTGAGCAGCTGACGCGGTTTTGTCCCGAAACCTCACCCGTGCGCGGCCGGGTGAGCTTGGGGACGGCATGCGTGAGTTCATGTTCGGCGTCGTGCGCGATGTGGTGTGCTTCAGCCAGGCTGAGTTTCGGGTCGACGTCGAGTTCGGCGTCGGCGTGCAGGTGGTGCCCGATCCAGCGCGTCCGGACACTGCGCACGGCTTCGACCCCGGGCCGGGTGGCCAGCGCGTGTTCGGCGGCATCGACTAACCGCGGGTCCACACCGTCGAGGATCCGGCGGAAAACGTCGCGAACCGCTGTGCGCAACACCGCCAGGATGGCCACCGTGATCACGAGACCGATGATGGGGTCGGCCAGCGGGAATCCCAGTGCGACACCACCGGCGGAAAACAGCACCGCTAGCGAGGTGAAGCCGTCGGTGCGAGCGTGCATTCCGTCGGCGACCAGTGCGGCCGACCCGATGCGGCGCCCGATTCGCATGCGGTAGAGGGCCACCCATTCGTTGCCGACGAATCCGACCAAGCCCGCCAGGGCGACCCAGCCGACGTGTGCGATCGGTTGGGGGTGAATCAGCCGCATGATCGCTTCGTAGCCGGCGATCGCCGCCGACAGCGCGATCATGGCGATCACGAAAAGCCCGGCCAGGTCCTCGGCACGGCCGAATCCGTAGGTGTAGCGACGCGTGGCGGCCTTGGTTCCCAGCGCGAACGCGATCCATAACGGCAGCGCGGTCAAGGCGTCGGAAAAGTTGTGAATTGTGTCGGCGGCCAACGCCACTGACCCCGAGATCACCACGATGACGATCTGGGCGATTGCGGTCAGCGCGAGAACCAGCAGGCTTATCTTGACCGCGCGGATTCCGGCCGCACTGGATTCCAGGGTGTCATCAACACTGTCGGCAGCATCGCGTGAGTGCGGGGCGAAGATCTCCTTGACCGTCGCGCGCAGACCGTGGGGGTGTCCCGCTGTGTCGTAATTGCTGCTCGCAGCCGCGGATTGGGTGCGCAGATGACTCATCGGGTGTTGGCCTTTCGTGACGCAAAGTCATCGGACCGTCGCCAAAGGTCAAGTTTCGCGCTGTCCGCCGTGATCGGTCAGCGGGCGGAGAGTTTGATACACATTTGCGGCGATGTCGACCGCCACGGCAAAGACCCAGCGAATCCGCCGTGCGGGTGGGGGATTGAACCGCTAGCATCCTGACTGTGGCAGCGACCGAAGGCTGTTCCTTCCGCCGTGTTCTGTCCCGATGCCAGCCCGCACGGTTAGCGTCCGCCCAATGACCGAGGCGCCGGAAACCGCACCCACACCGGCGGACACCACGCCATCGGGCCGCCTGGGCAGCGGCCGGGCCAGGATCGCAATTGCTGTTGCGGCGGTTGCTGTCATCGCCGCTGTTGTCACCATCCTCGTCATCGTTGGACATCCGTCATCGCAGAAGAGTAAATCGTCTCAGGTCGTGCTGCCTTTCATTGGCCTCCGCGATCCCTTCGGGGTGGCGGTGGACACCTCCGGCAGCGTGTACATCACCGACGCGAACAACAACCGTGTGCTCAAACTGCCGGCGGGGTCGACCAACCAGATCGTGCTGCCGTTTACCGACCTGAAGAACCCCTCGGGCGTCGCAGTCGACACCGCCGGCAACGTCTATGTCACCGACTACGGCAAATACGCGGCATTGAAGCTGCCGGCGGGGGCGACCAACCTGGTCCAGGTGCTGCCGTTCACCGGCCTGGCCAGTCCAACAGATGTGGCGGTCGACACCGCCGGCAACGTCTACATCGCCGACGCCAACACCAGCCGGGTGCTCAAACTGCCGGCGGGATCGAACACGCCGGTTGATCTGCCGTTCCCCGGCCTGAGAAATCCCTCGGGCGTGGCGGTCGACACCGCCGGCAACGTGTACGTTTCCGAATACTTCAACAACCGGGTGCTCAAATTGTCGGCGGGGTCGAGCACGCCGGTCGAACTGCCGTTCACCGGCCTGAGCTCTCCCGAGGGCGTCGCGGTGGACACCGCCGGCAACGTCTACATCACCGACTACTTCAACAACCGGGTGGTCA
>NZ_DATJYB010000370.1:0-9691 GCF_035499775.1 Mycobacterium sp.
GGTATCGGCGTACTCGACAAAGCCGTCGAAATACTTCACACCATCGCGGAATCTCCATGTGGGCTGGCTGAATTGTGTGACAGGACCGGATTGCCCAGGGCCACCGCGCACCGGCTGGCGGCCGCGTGTGAGTTTCATCGCCTGCTGAGCCGCGACGACGAGGGCCGCTGGTGCCTCGGGCCCGCAATCGTCGAACTGGCGGCACACGTCAACGATCCACTGCTGGCCGCGAGTTCGGTCGTGTTGCCTCAGTTGCGCGAGACCACCGGTGAAAGCGTGCAGTTGTACCGCCGCGAGGGCATTTCGCGGGTCTGCATAGCCGCACTGGAACCACCCGCAGGCCTTCGCGATACGGTTCCGATCGGCGCGCGGTTACCGATGACGGCGGGTTCGGGGGCCAAAGTGCTACTGGCCCACAGTGACGCCGCCACCCAGGCGGCCGTGCTGCCGACCGCGAAATTCACCGGCCGGGTGTTGGCCGAGGTGCGCCGACGCGGTTGGGCGCAAAGCGTGGCCGAGCGCGAACCCGGGGTCGCAAGCGTATCCGCGCCGGTGCGCGACGGCCGCGGTGCGGTGATCGCGGCGATCTCGGTGTCCGGACCCATCGACCGGATAGGCAGACGCCCGGGAGCGCGTTGGGCGGCCGATCTGCTGGCCGCCGCCGACGCTTTGACCCGCCGCTTGTGACGGTGCCGAGACTGCACTGAGAGCGCGATTTTCGGCCGAACCGCGACCTGTATTCAGTCTCGGCGCCACCAGTGCAGCCTCGGGACAGACGGCCTGACAGACTGACGCCATGGGAAGCAACCAGCGCGCGAGCATCGTCATGTCCGACGCCGAGATCGCCGATTTCGTCGTCAAGAGCCGTACCGGCACGCTTGCCACCATCGGCCCCGACGGCCAACCACATTTGACGGCGATGTGGTACGCCGTGGTCGACGACGAAATCTGGCTGGAGACCAAGGCCAAGTCACAGAAGGCGGTCAACCTCAAGCGCGACCCGCGGGTGTCGTTCCTGATCGAGGACGGCGATACCTATGACACGTTGCGCGGGGTGTCCTTCGAAGGCGTTGCCGAGATCGTCGAAGATCCCGATGCCCTGCACCGGGTCGGGATCAGCGTGTGGGAGCGCTATACCGGTCCCTACACCGACGATTTGAAGCCCATGGTCGACCAGATGATGAACAAGCGCGTCGGCGTGCGTATCGTCAGCCGCCGCGCCCGCTCCTGGGATCACCGCAAGCTCGGGTTGCCGGCCATGCCGGTAGGTGGCTCAACCGCCCCGGCGGCGGGATGATTGCTCGGCGGTTTTGTAGCCCCGATGGGATTCGAACCCACGCTACCGCCGTGAGAGGGCGGCGTCCTAGGCCGCTAGACGACGGGGCCAGACACAATCCGAGCAGTCAGCATAGCTCAACGCCGAAACCCGACCTAATCGCTTGGACATCGCTCTGCGCCATGGGACTTTGCTGGGGTACCAGGACTCGAACCTAGAATGGCTGAACCAGAATCAGCTGTGTTGCCAATTACACCATACCCCATTGGCTGCCTAAAACAGCTGGTCAGACCGCTTTCTCCGACCCGATACGGATCTCGAGAACGCCGCTGCCCGCCGTTGTGGGCCGACGTGCACACTACCAAAGACTCGCTGCGCAATCCTCATCCCGCATCGGCACGAGCGGCCCGCAGCCGCGCCAGACTGCGGTCGCGACCCAGTAGCTCGAGCGATTCGAACAACGGCGGGCTGATGGATGTTCCGGTAGCGGCGACCCGGATCGGCCCGAACGCCTTACGGGGCTTGAGCTCAAGACCGTCGATCAGCGCGGACTTGAGGGCTTCCTCGATATTCGCGGTGGTCCAGTCGGTCACACCGTCCAGTGCGGCCAGCGCGGCCTCGAGCACCCGATCCCCGTCGGGGCCCAGCTCTTTGGCGGCGGCCTTCGGGTCGATCGCGTAGTCGTCGTCGTTGAGGAATTTCAGCAGCTCCCAGGCGTCACCGAGCACGACGATGCGGGTCTGCACCAACTCTGCGGCGACCGCGAATCGCGTGTCGTCCAATTCGATGTGGTGGCCGTGTGCATCCAGGTAGTCGCGGAGCCTGCCGGTGAAATCGCCGGCGTCGAGCATCCGGATGTGTTCGGCGTTGATCGCGTCGGCCTTCTTCTGGTCGAAGCGGGCCGGGTTGGAGTTGACGTCGACGACGTCGAAGGCGGCCACCATCTCGTCGAGGCTGAACACGTCGTGGTCGTCGGCGATGGCCCAGCCCAGCAGCGCAAGATAATTCAGCAGCCCCTCGGGGATGAAGCCCCGGTCGCGGTGCAGGAAGAGGTTCGACTGCGGGTCGCGCTTGGACAGCTTCTTTGTTCCCTCGCCCAATACCGGTGGGAGGTGGCCGAATTCCGGTATCCGCTCCGCGACGCCGATCCGGATCAGCGCCTGATACAGGGCGAGCTGGCGCGGAGTCGACGGCAGCAGATCCTCGCCGCGCAGCACGTGCGTGATCTTCATCAGGGCGTCGTCACACGGGTTGACCAAGGTGTACAACGGATCTCCGCTCGCCCGGGTCAACGCGAAATCGGGCTGGGTGCCTGCGGCGAACGTGGTGGTGCCCCGCACCAGGTCGTCCCAGCTGAGGTCTTCGCCGGGCATCCGCAGCCGCACCACCGGTTTGCGCCCCTCCGCCAGGTGTGCCGCGCGCTGCGAGTCGGTCAGCTGACGATCGAAATTGTCGTAGCCCAGCTTGGGATTGCGCCCTGCCGCGACATGGCGGGCTTCGACCTCCTCCGGCGTCGAGAACGCGTAGTAGGCCTCGCCTGCCGCAAGCAGCTGGGCTACCACGTCCCGATAGATCTCGCTGCGCTGCGACTGCCGGTATGGGCCATAGGGTCCGCCGACCTCGGGCCCTTCGTCCCAATTCAGGCCGAGCCAGCGCAGCGCGTCGAGCAGCGCCAGATAGCTTTCCTCGCTGTCGCGTTCGGCGTCGGTGTCTTCGATGCGGAAGACGAACGTACCGCCGGTGTGCCGGGCGTAGGCCCAGTTGAACAACGCGGTGCGAACCATCCCGACGTGCGGAATGCCGGTGGGCGACGGGCAGAACCGGACCCGAACAGTCACGACTTTCCTTTGCGGACTACGGGATTGGTGAGGGTACCGATTCCCTGAATGCTGATGGAGACGGTGTCGCCGTCCTCGAGCGGACCGACACCGGCGGGAGTGCCGGTGAGAATGAGGTCACCGGGCAGCAATGTCATTACCCCCGAGATCCATTCGACGATGGCGCCGACGTCGTGGATCATCAGCGAGGTGCGGCTGTGCTGTTTGACTTCGCCGTTGACCTCTGTGCGCAGTTCAAGATCGGCCGGGTCGATCTCGGTGACGATCCACGGACCCACCGGGCAGAACGTGTCGTGCCCCTTGGCCCGTGTCCACTGGCCGTCGGACTTCTGTTGATCGCGCGCCGACACGTCATTGCCGATGGTGTAGCCGAGGATGTTCTCGGCGGCCCGGGCGGCCGGGACGTCTTTGCACGGCTGGCCGATCACTATCGCCAGCTCGCCCTCGAAGTGGACGGGTGATGCTTTGGTGGGCAAGCGAATCGGCACATTCGGTCCGACGATCGCGGTGTTGGGCTTCAGGAATATCACCGGGTCCGCCGGTGCCGGGCCGGTGGTGCCGCCCATTTCGGCGATGTGGTCGGCGTAGTTCTTGCCCACACAGACCACCTTGCTGGCCAGCATCGGGGCCAGCAGCCGGACATCAGCCAGGGGCCAGGATCGGCCGGTGAAGGTCGGCGTCCCGAACGGGTGCTCGGCGATCTCGCGGGCAGTCATCCCGCCGGGGTCGTCCAGGTCGCCGTCGATGCTGACGAAGGCGACACCGTCTGGGCTGGCGATTCGACCAAGGCGCATTCGGTTGAGCCTAGTAAGAGTGGTGGGGCCGTCGCCGGGCGCGTGTCTTTCAGCAGCAGGTGTCACATGCGAGCATGAGCGGATGCCGACGGACCCGACCCACACGGGCCCACTGAGCATGGGTGCACGCTGGGGAATCGTGATCATCTCGCTGGGGGTCACGGCGAGTTCGTTCCTGTTCATCAACGGCGTCGCCTTCCTGATCCCCGCGCTGGAAAGCGAGCGCGGAACCGCACTGACCCAAGCCAGTCTGCTGTCGTCGATGCCCAGCTGGGGCATGGTGTTCACGCTGGTCGCCTGGGGCTACGTGCTGGACCGCGTCGGCGAGCGGATCGTGATGACCGTGGGCTCGGTGCTCACCGCGGCCGCGGCCTACGCCGCCGCGTCGGCGCATTCACTGGTATGGATCGCCGTCTTTCTGTTCCTTGGCGGTATGGCCGCCGGCAGTTGTAACAGCGCCGGCGGCCGGCTGGTGTCCGGCTGGTTCCCACCACACCAGCGCGGCCTGGCGATGGGAATCCGCCAGACCGCACAACCCCTGGGCATCGCCGTGGGCGCTCTGGTCATACCCGAACTGGCCGAACGGGGCCCGCACGCGGGACTGATGTTTCCCGCGATCGCGTGCAGCGTGGCGGCAGTGGCCAGCCTGATCGGCGTCAAAGACCCGCCGCGCAAATCTCGTGCGACGGCCACCGAGCAGGAACTGGCCAGTCCGTATCGCGGGTCGTCGGTGCTATGGCGAATCCACGTCGTATCGGCGTTGCTGATGATGCCGCAGACGGTGACCGTGACGTTCATGCTGGTCTGGCTGATGAACCACCACGGCTGGTCGGTCGCCAAGGCCGGCGGTTTGGTGACCATCTCACAGCTGCTCGGCGCACTGGGCCGCGTCGTCGTGGGACGTTGGTCCGATCGCATCGGCTCACGAATGCGCCCGGTCTTCATCATCGCCATCGCGGCCGCTGCGACGCTGTTTCTGCTCGCGCTCGCCGATCAGGTGAGTTCGCCGTACGAGGTGCCACTCATGATCGTTATCTCGGTGATCGCGGTGCTCGACAACGGGCTGGAGGCAACCGCGATCACCGAATTCGCCGGGCCGTTCTGGAGCGGACGCGCATTGGGCATCCAGAACACCACGCAGCGGATGATGGCGGCCACCGGACCTCCGCTGTTCGGTGCGCTGATCACGGCGGCCAAATATCCGCCGGCCTGGGCCCTGTGCGGGTTGTTCCCGTTGCTGGCGATCCCGTTGGTGCCAACCAAGTTGGTGCCACCCGGGCTGGAGGCTAGAGCCCAGCTTGAATCCGCTCGCCGACGGCGGTGGTGGCAAGCCGTTCGCTTCCGCGGCTCGCCAGGTAGGTCTCGACGGCCCGGTCCACCCGGGCAGCAGCCTCATCCTCGCCAAGATGGGCCAGCAACAGCGCCACCGACATGATCGCCGCGGTCGGATCAGCGATGCCCTGACCGGCGATGTCCGGCGCGCTGCCGTGCACCGGCTCGAACATCGAAGGATTGGTCCGGGTCGCGTCGATATTTCCACTGGCGGCCAAGCCGATACCGCCGGACACCGCCGCGGCCAGGTCGGTGATGATGTCGCCGAACAGGTTGTCGGTGACGATCACATCGAACCGGCCGGGATCGGTCACCAGGTGAATGGTGGCCGCGTCGACGTGCTGATAGGCGACCTCGACATCGGGATACTTCTCGCCGATCTCCTGCACCGTCCGCCACCACAGCGAACCGGCGAACGTCAGCACGTTGTTCTTGTGCACCAACGTGAGTTGCTTGCGCCGCTTCCGGGCCCGCTCGAATGCGTCCGTCACGACCCGACGCACGCCGAACGCGGTGTTCACGCTGACCTCGGTGGCCACTTCGTTGGGGGTGCCGATGCGGATCGCACCGCCGTTGCCGGTGTAGGGCCCCTCGGTCCCCTCACGCACGACCACGAAGTCGATCTGGGGGTTGCCGGCCAGGGGGCTGCTCACGCCGGGATACAGCCGGGACGGTCGCAGGTTGATGTGGTGATCCAGCTCGAAGCGCAGGCGCAGCAACAGACCTCGCTCCAGCACGCCGCTGGGAACCGAGGGGTCACCGATGGCCCCGAGCAGGATGGCGTCGTGGTGACGCAGTTCGGGCACCACCGAGTCGGGAAGTACCTCGCCGGTGGCGTGATAGCGCCGGGCACCCAGGTCGTATTCGGTCTTCTCGACCCCCGGCAGGACGATGTCGAGGACCTTGACCGCCTCGGCTACCACCTCCGGACCGATCCCGTCCCCGGCGACGACCGCCAGTCTCGTCACGAGAGGTCAACCACCTCAAGCTTGTTGGCACCCACGGCGGCGCGGATCGCCGAGCGCACGTCGTCGGGAACGTCCTGGTCCAGCCGCAACAGGATCGTCGCGCTCGGCCCCTCGGTATCCTCGGACAGCTGCGCGGCTTGGATATTCACCCCGGCGGCTCCGAGCAAGGTACCGATCTTGCCCAGCGCGCCCGGCTGGTCGGCGTAGTTGATCACCAGGTTCGTGCCCTGG
This sequence comes from Mycobacterium sp., assembly GCF_035499775.1. GTDB lineage: Bacteria > Actinomycetota > Actinomycetes > Mycobacteriales > Mycobacteriaceae > Mycobacterium. Next base: position 6,440 of record NZ_DATJYB010000370.1, read on the forward strand.
GCGCGCAGATCGAAGTTGCGGCCGTTGATCTGCACGATCTTCTGCACCTGCTGCGGCCCGGACAGCGTGCCGGCCACGTTGACGACAGAGCCGTCGGCGGCGACGGCCCGCACGTCGACGACGCTGCGGTGGTTGGGGCTTTCCGACGCCTTGGCGAGCTCGGCGGAAACGCCACGTTCGGCGGCCAGCGCCGGTGCGTTGACGAAGGTCACGGCATCCTCGATGACCGCTGAGAACAGGCCGCGCAATGCCGAAAGTTTCAGCACCTCAACATCTTCGGCGGCCAGCTCACCGCGCACCTGCACCGACAACGAGGCCGGCAGTTCGTCAGACAGTGCGGCGGCCAGCAAACCGAGCTTGCGCGCCAGATCCAGCCAGGGCGCCACCTCCTCGTTGACCACCCCACCGCCGACGTTGACCGCGTCGGGAACGAACTCCCCGGCTAGTGCCAGCCGCACGCTCTCGGCAACGTCGGTGCCGGCCCGGTCCTGGGCTTCGGCGGTGGACGCGCCCAGGTGCGGCGTCACCACCACCTGTGGCAGCTCGAACAGTGGGCTGTCGGTGCACGGCTCTTTGGAGTACACGTCCAGGCCGGCGGCGCGCACGTGCCCGCTGGTGATCGCGTCGGCCAGCGCCGCCTCGTCCACCAGGCCGCCGCGCGCGGCGTTGACGATGATGACGCCGGGCTTGGTCTTCGCTAGCGCCTCCTTGTCGATCAGGCCCGCCGTCTCCGAAGTCTTGGGCAGATGCACCGAAATGAAGTCGGCGCGGGCCAGCAGGTCGTCGAGGGACAGCAGTTCGATGCCGAGCTGCGCGGCCCGGGCCGGCGACACGTACGGGTCGTAGGCGACGACATGCGTGCCGAACGCGGCGATCCGCTGGGCGACCAGCTGGCCGATCCGGCCCAGCCCCACCACGCCGACCGTCTTGCCGAAGATCTCCGTGCCGTTGAACGACGAGCGCTTCCAGGCGTGCTCGCGCAGCGAGGCATCGGCCGCCGCGATCTGGCGAGACGCCGCCAGCAACAGCGCCAATGCGTGCTCGGCGGCGCTGTGGATGTTCGATGTCGGCGCGTTGACCACCAACACACCGCGCGCGGTGGCGGCGTCGACGTCGACGTTGTCCAGCCCGACCCCGGCGCGGGCGACGATCTTCAGCTTGGAGGCCGCTGCGAGCACCTCAGCGTCGACTGTGGTGGCGGACCGCACCAGCAACGCGTCGGCCTCGGGTACCGCGGCCAGCAGCTTCTCCCGGTCGGGACCGTCTACCCAGCGCACCTCGACCTGGTCGCCGAGCGCGGCGACGGTTGATTGGGCGAGTTTGTCGGCGATTAACACAACAGGCAGGTTCACGCGGCCAGCCTAGCGGCGACCGCCAGCGCGGCGGAGCCGGGCGCAGCGGGTCGCCGCCATCGGCCCCGCGGCGACCGCCAGCGCGGCGGAGCCGGGCGCAGCGGGTCGCCGCCATCGGCTCGATCGGCTGTAATCGACACATGGACGTCACCGTCGTCGGCAGCGGGCCCAACGGCCTCGCAACAGCCGTAATCTGCGCCCGTGCGGGGTTGAAGGTTCAGGTCATCGAGGCCCAGCCGACCTTCGGCGGCGGCGCCCGCAGCGCGGCCGACCTCGAATTTCCCGGAGTCTTACACGACGTGTGCTCGGCGGTGCACCCACTGGCCTTGGCGTCGCCGTTTTTCGCGGAGTTCGACCTGTCCGCGCGCGGCGTGCAGCTGGCGGTACCCGAGATTGCATATGCCAACCCACTGCCGGGGCGACCCGCGGCGATCGCCTACCGCGACCTGACGCGCACCTGCGCCGAATTGACCGACGGTGCGTCCTGGCGGCGCTTTCTCAGCCCGTTGGTGACGCACTCCGATGCGGTCGTGGCATTCCTGCTCGGCGACAAGCGGTCGGTACCCGGCTCGCCGCCGACCGTCGTCCGGCTCGGACTCCGGATGCTGACCCAGGGCACGCCGGCGTGGGGTGCGTTGAGTGGAGACGATGCCCGTGCATTGTTCACCGGCGTTGCCGCCCACGCGATTACGCCGTTGCCGTCCCTTGCATCGGCCGGCGCGGGACTGATGCTGGCGACACTTGCGCACGCGGTGGGGTGGCCGATTCCGGTGGGTGGCACCCAGATGATCTCCGATGCGCTGATCGCCGACCTGGGCGCGCATGGCGGTGAACTGACCGCCGGGACCGAAGTCACCGAACCCCCGGCGGGTGTCGCGGTCTTCGACACGGCTCCGACCGCGCTGCTCCGCTGCTACGGCGACGCACTTCCTGACCGATACGCTAATGCGTTGCGCCGCTATCGGTTTGGGTCAGGCGTGTCGAAGGTCGACTTCGTGCTCAGCGACGACATCCCGTGGTCAGACCCGCGGTTGCAGCAGGCGCCGACCCTTCATCTCGGCGGCACTCGCGAGCAGATGGCGCAAGCGGAGGCAGAAATCGCGGCCGGGCGCCACGCGGATCGTCCGATGGTGCTCGCCTCCGTTCCGCAGGTAGCCGACCCCGGCCGGATCGACAGCCAGGGTCGCCGCCCGTTCTGGACCTACGCCCATGTGCCGCCGAATTCCACCCTGGACGCGACCGAAGTCGTGACCGACGTCGTCGAACGGTTCGCGCCGGGATTCCGCGACGTCGTGGTGGCGGCCCGCGCCGTCCCCGCCGCACAGATGTCCGACCACAACGCCAACTACGTCGGCGGGGACATCAGCGTGGGCGGCAACTCGACCTGGCGCGCGATTGCCGGCCCTACCCCGCGCGTGAACCCCTGGAGCACACCGATTCCCACGGTGTACCTGTGCTCGGCGGCCACCCCGCCCGGCGCGGGTGTACACGGCATGGCCGGTTACTACGCCGCTCGAACTTTGTTGCGCCGTGAATTCGGCATCACCGATATGCCTAAGCTGAGCCCGTGACGAAACTTGCGATCATCTACTACTCCGCCACCGGCCACGGCACGTCGATGGCGAAGCGCGTCGCTGCGGCGGCCGAGGGGGCCGACGCCGAGGTCCGGGTGCGGCACGTCGCCGAGACGCTCGACCCGGAATCGTTCGCTAAGAATCCCGCATGGACGGCGAACTACGAAGCCACCAAGGACCTGCCCACCGCAACCGGCGACGACATCATCTGGGCCGACGCGGTGATCTTCGGATCGCCCACCCGATTCGGCTCTCCCGCAGCGCAATTGCGCGCCTTCCTGGACTCGCTGGGCGGGCTGTGGGCCGAAGGCAAGCTCGCGGACAAG
>NZ_DATJYB010000371.1:0-18801 GCF_035499775.1 Mycobacterium sp.
GAGCACGACTACACGCTCCTGCTGCTCGTATGTCAGGGTGTCATAGCTCATTCGATCTCCCTAGGTGCGGCGGAATGCGGTGTTCAGGCGTCTCTTGAAAGCGTCGTCGAAACGGCGGTAGGTGCTGCGCAGTCGGTGGCCCGGCCAGTGGTCTGGGATCAGTTCGGCGGGCAGCTGAGGGTCGAGCTGAAGATGGCGGACGACGGCGACCGACAACGCGAACTCATAGGCGAGACGTTCGGCTGAGTGGTCACGCTTGTCCTGCAGGGCAACGAGTTCGACGTCCATTGCCTCGATGAGTTCGCTGGCGTCCTCGGCCCAGTCATCCAGCGAAAACAACGACTGCATGCGGTCGGCGGTGATGTCGGTCGCCGCACTGTGAAAGTGGATACACTGCTGGTCCAGCACCGCTCGCGATGCCGGAAGTCGTTGCGAATCAAGGTTATCCGGGCGGATCCACACCCCCTCACGAAGTTCGCCCAGGTGCAGCGCGATGGCGGACTTGCGAAGCTCGAGGCGATCGGCCGCCGACCGGCGCTCCAGCGAAACGATCGCCAGCTCCCAGGTCCCGTCCCATCGGGCGGCGTCGTCGATCCGGGACGCCTCGTCGACTCGCTCCCGGCGTTCCAGTAAGCGACCGGCGAGCGCGTAGTTGCCGTCGTCGCTGGTGAGTTCGCCGTTGGAGACCATCCGCCACAGGCAGGTGCGGGCGGCTCCGGCGCTGATGCCGAACAGCGCGGCCACCGTCACCAACTCACCCACGGTAAGGCGGCCCAGATCCGATCCCAATAACGCTGTGGCAAGCACCGAGCGCGCGCTGAGCGGTCGGTCGCCGATCAGCTCGTCAACCCGAGATTGGGACACCGCGACACCATATCACCAAATCATTGACGCGTGACGACGCGAGTGTGATACTGACACGCATGACCTCTGTGGCGAAATCGTTGGTCGCCGACGACGTCGAAATCGTTCGACGGATCCTTGCTCACATCGATGCCGGCACCACCGACGAGGGTGAGGGATGGCGTGAGCCCGTCGAAAACTACTTGGAACCAGAACGTTTCGCCGCCGAGCTGCGAGCGCTGCGCGCGATGCCGAGCGTGTTCGTTCCGTCGGCAACCATCCCCGAACCGGGTGATCACGTCGAACGAACCGTCTTCGGAGTGCCGCTATTCGCCGTACGCGGGCGCGATCACCGGGCACGGGTGTTCCGCAACGCGTGTCGGCATCGAGGGTTCTCCCTGGTGGAGGGCCCCGGGTGTTCGCACGCGCTGGTGTGCCGCTACCACGGCTGGACCTACCGTCTGGACGGCTCCCTCTCGCACGTGCCGCACGATGACGCCTTCCCCGATCTGGACATGGCGGCGCGTGGCCTCGTTGAGGTGGAAAGCCACGAGGTGGACGGGCTTATCGTCATCGGCGCACTCGACTCCGGTGCCGGTGGGCAGGCCGACGAGGCGCTGGCCTGGCTGGCCGACGGCACCGTGTGGCGGGACAAATTGCTGCCGGCGCAGCGGCTGGTGTATGTGAATTCCACTCTGCACGCGATAAATTGGAAGGTGCTCGTCGAGCAATTCCTGGAGGGCTACCATATCCGCTCGACTCATAAGGACACGTTCTACCCGCTGCAGTACGACGATCTCAATGTGGTGGAGATGTTCGGCCCGAATTGCCGTATTACCTTCCCGTACCGCAATATCGAGCGCCTCCGCGACCGCCCGGAGAATGTCTGGACGACGGACGCGCGGGTGACCTACGTCTATCACCTGTTTCCGAACGCCATGTTGGCGACGTTTCCGGATCTGGTGCTCATGGTCGTGCTCGATCCGGTGGACATCGACCACTGCACGTTGACTTCCTATTCGATGGCCAAAGCTGAAGTCGCCGAACGCATACTGCTGGACCCACCGACTGACCCCGCGGGCGCCCTCGTGGCGCGCGGTTTTGTGGAGGACAACGCGATGTCGGCGGGTGTGCAAAGAGGCCTGCGCTCCGGCGCGAACTCATTCGTCGAGTTCGGGCGACACGAAAGCGCGATAGGGCACTTCCACGCCACTCTCGGGGAGGCGCTGGGTCGCTTGCGAGCGATTTGAACATTCGCTCAGCGGAATCGAGCTCTGCGACTAGTCGAACGGAGCTATCCGCACGGCCAGTGGGAGTCCGCAGCGAACCAGGAGCCCGAAGCGTCCCTTCGGTACTGCCGCCGCCTCGGCACGCATCACTTCTACGAGCCGGCGTTTGAAGTCACCTCTCGGGTAACGCCGCAGCACCTCCTCGACGTTAGCGGGCGAGATGTCCCAGATGCGCAATCCTGCCCCGTCAACCATGGCCCCCCACTGGAGATAACAGCCTGTGGCACCGTCGGTTTCGACTTTGATGCCCGGCGTCGTGTGAACGCAGATGCCGTCGGCCAGCAGATCTGCCCGGTCATCGGCGACCCCCGCGGCGTCCGCGCAGGAACGCAACCGGTCGACGCTGCCGAGCGTGAAATCGCGGTCCGCCGTTGGGGTTGCGATGCCATAGTCGTGCAGGAGCGAGCCGCAGTAGAAGAGCTCGTCGTCCAACGCGCTGCCGTCCATCGCGGCCAGCGCGCGCCCGAATAACCACGTGCGATAGGAGTGACCCTGAAGGGCCGCCGGCAGTTCCGCACATGCCTGCTCGGCTTCGTGCGCGAATTTCGAGTCAGGCGCCCGAAATGTGTCCACGTCGACGCGGTTGGCCTCAGCCGGAAGCCGACCCAGCGCGAGCTTGGCCCGTCCCACCGCGTTCTCCCACTGGCCCAACACAATTGCCGCCAGCAGACGTCGCCGCTCTGCGCGCGACAACCGGCCACCGGTTCGACGCACCCAGCCGAGACCACCGAGCCGTTCTGGATTGGGCACGTTCATTGCAGGTGTCCCGTGAAAGTGCGCAGGCGCAGGCTGTTGCCGACGACGAACACACTGGACAACGCCATCGCGGCGCCGGCCAGCATCGGGTTGAGCAAGCCCAGTGCCGCGAGCGGGATGGCGGCCACGTTGTAGGCGAAGGCCCAGAACAGATTCGTCTTGATCGTCGCCAGGGTCTGGCGGGCGAGTCGGATCGCGTCGACTGCGGCGCGCAGATCGCCACGCACCAAGGTCAGGTCGGCCGCTTCGATCGCGGCGTCTGTGCCGGTTCCCATGGCCAGTCCGAGGTCGGCGGCCGCCAGTGCGGCGGCGTCGTTGACGCCGTCACCGACCATGGCGACAACCTTGCCTTCGGATTGCAGGCGGACGACGGCGGCGACCTTGTCGGCCGGCAGCACGTCGGCGATCACCTGGGTGATGCCGACCTCTTCGGCGATCCGCTCCGCCACGGTCTGATTATCGCCGGTCAACAGCACCGGCGTCAGACCCAGGCGCCTGAACTCCCGAATGGCTTCTGCGCTAGTGGGTTTGACGGTGTCGGCGACGACCAGGATGCCGCGGGCGCGACCGTCCCAGCCGACTGCGACCGCGGTCTTGCCTTCACTTTCGGCGCGGGCCTTGGCCGCTGCCAGGGGGCCATCGAGGTGCTGGGCCCAATCGGCCAGCAGGCTCGCCCGCCCGACGACGACCGCGTGCCCCTCGATAATGCCTTGCACGCCTTTGCCTTCCACGTTGACGAAGTCCTCAGGCGTGGCCAGTGTGCCGAGTTCTGCCCTGGCGCCCTTCGCGATCGCCTGCGCGATGGGGTGCTCGGAGGCGTCCTCCAGGGCACCGGCGTAGCGCAGCACCGTGGCGCGGTCGGTGTCGGGTGTGGTGATCACGTCGACCAGCGTCATCTTGCCGGTGGTGACGGTGCCGGTCTTGTCGAGCACGATGGTGTCGACCCTGCGGGTGGACTCCAACATTTCGGGTCCTTTGATCAGCACCCCGAGCTGAGCCGCGCGTCCCGTGCCGACCAGCAGCGCGGTCGGAGTAGCCAGTCCCAGCGCGCACGGGCAGGCGATGATCAGCACCGCGATCGCGGCGGTCAGCGCCGCGGTGACGGGGAAGCCGGCGCCCAGCCATGCCCCGAAGGTGGCCACCGCGATCGCGATGACGACCGGGACGAACACGCCGGAAATGCGGTCGGCGAGCCGCTGCACTTCGGCCTTGCCCGATTGAGCCGCCTCGACGAGCCTCGCCATCTGCGCCAGCTGGGTGTCGTCGCCGACCCTGGTGGCGCGCACGACAAGCCGCCCGCCGGCGTTCACGGTGGCACCGGTGACCGTGTCGCCTTCGCCGACCTCGACGGGAACGGACTCGCCGGTGAGCATCGAGGCATCCACGGCCGAGGAGCCGGAGACAATCGTCCCGTCGGTGGCGATCTTTTCTCCGGGGCGCACGACGAACTCGTCGCCCACCTTGAGTTGGTCAACGGGGATGAGGGTCTCGGTGCCAGGGCTATCGGGGCGCAACACCGCGACGTCCTTGGCGCCCAGCTCCAGCAGGGCGCGCAAGGCGGCACCGGCACGCCGCTTGGAGCGCTTCTCGAAGTATCGCCCAGCCAGGACGAACAGGGTCACGCCTGCGGCCACTTCGAGGTAAATGTTGGCCGCGCCGTCACTGGGCGTGACCGTCAGCGCGAACCGGTGGCGCATACCCGGTTCGCCGGCCCTCCCCAAAAAGAGCGCATACAGGGACCACAGGAACGCCGACAAGGTCCCGACCGAGACCAGGGTGTCCATCGTCGCCGCCCCGTGCTTGAGGTTGGCCCAGGCGGCCGCGTGGAAGGGTCGGCCCGCCCACACGACAACCGGCGCGGCCAGCGCCAGCGACCCCCACTGCCAGTAGCGGAACTGCAGCGCGGGGATCATCGCCAGGAGGATCACCGGGGTCGCGAGCACGAGCGCCGTAAGCAGGCGGCTGCGCAGCGAGATCAGCTCCGCATCGTCCGCCTCCGCGGGTGGCTCCTCGCGCGGTTTCGGCAGCGCTGCGGTGTAGCCGGTCTTTGCGACCTCGGCGATCAAAGCCTGCGGGTCATAGCCGGGCGGGACCGCGACCGTCGCCTTCTCGGTCGCGTAGTTGACGGTCGCACTGACCCCGTCGAGGCTGTTCAGCTTGTTTTCGATGCGCATCGCGCAGGAGGCGCACGTCATCCCGGCGATCTCCAGCTCGATGTTGTTCATCGCAGTGGGTGATCCAGTCATCTCCGGCATGATCGCATTCCTTTGCCTCTGTGTCGTCATCGCATCGACGGTGAACCCCGCGGTATATGTGTCAACTATATACCCCCATGGGGTATTCCCGCTGGGAACCCCTCGCCGTGCGGCGTCGCAGTTCCAACGGTTGCGGAGAACAGCGGCAACTCGGCGGGGCGTAGCGTCAACGTGGCGCTGCGGACGGAAGGAGACGCCATGACTGTCACCGTTGTCGACGCGGGACCTCGTCGGGTTAGTCGATCGGTGGAAGTGGCCGCGCCGGCCGCCGAACTGTTTGCGATGGCCGCCGATCCCCGGCGGCACAGCGAACTGGACGGCTCCGGAACGGTTCGCGACAACATCGATGCACCGGCGGAACTGGCTGTAGGTTCCAAGTTTTCGACGAAGATGAGGATGTATGGCCTGCCATATCGCATCACCAGTAAGGTGACCGCGCTCAAGCCGGGCGAGTTGGTCGAATGGCGTCACCCGTTAGGTCATCGGTGGCGTTGGGAATTCGAGTCGCTCTCACCGACGTCGACCCGCGTGACCGAGACGTTCGATTATCACGATGCCGGTGCGCTGAAGAACGGGGTCAAGTACTACGAGCTGACGGGTTTCGCAAAGGCCAACGCGTCGGGGATCGAGGCGACATTGGCCAAGCTGCGGGACCGCTACGCCTCGGGGTAGGTCAGGACGGGTCGGCGGCATCCCACGGGACCACGCCGGAAACCCAATGGCTCAGTTTCTCGACCTGGTCGTTGCGGTGCAGGTGGCGCGGGGGCGTTGCGTACGTGGAGTACGGCCGGCAGCGGATGACGACCCGGTTCTCCCGGTCGCACATTTCCTCGACGGCGGGGCGTGCCTCGTCGGGCAGTGGCTGGCCGGACATGCGACCGGCCACCGCCATCATCACGTCGATGGTCAGGTCGCGGTCTTTTTCGACGGTCGCGTCGGCGTAGACCTGCAAGTAGCTGAACGGCCACCGCTCGTCGAGAACGCACAGGCTGATCTTGGCGTCGCGTTCGACGATGCGGGCCTTGCCGCGGCCGGCCATCGTGGACACCAGCAGTTCGTCGGTGTCGGTGGGGATGTAGTACACGATCGACATGGCCGGACCGTCGTTGCGGCGGCGGTAGCCGAAGACGCAGGTCCGGTGGGTGCGAACGAATTCACGTCGCTCCGAGGGGAGCATGTCGCGGTCGGTCGGGGCCGAGTAGGGCTCGGGGGCGAGTGGGAGAAGCATGGCGAGATGTCCTTGCTGTCGCGGGGGTTGACCCTAATAATTATTTATGGATACAGTGTTTCCATAAATAGTGAGGATGTCAAGTGACCGCCACCACACCGTCGAGCCGCTCGCGTGGGCGTCCTTCGTTGCCCTTGGAGCGGATCCTCGCCGCGGCGCTCGAACTCGTCGACGAGCAGGGGGCTGACGCGCTGTCCATGCGGTCGCTGGCGCAGCGCCTGGGATCGGGCACCGCCACGCTGTACCGACACTTCGCGGGCCGATCAGAACTGGTCGCGTTGATGGTCGATCGCATGATCGGCGAAACCGACCTACCGGCCGTTGCCTCGATGCCCTGGCAACAGGCCTGTATATCTCTCGCGCAGAACATGTTTGACGCGCTCAGCCGACACGGTAATGTCGCGTCTCTGTTGATCGGGCACGTTCCGATGGGCCCCCACGCGCTGGCCCAACGGGAACTGGTCCTGGCGGTCCTACTAGATAACGGCTTTGCGCCGGCGGTCGCTGCCCATGCCTACGCCACGCTGTCCCGTTATGTGCTGGGCTTTGCGATCCAGGCCTCCGGGTCGGCGGTTGCCGGTGCACAAGATGCCGAACTCTCGGCGAAGTTTCAGGCTCTCGATCCCGCCCGCTACCCCGCCACCGTCGCCGCCGCCGATGCACTGCCGGTTCCTTTGCAGGAGGAATTCGAGTTCGGATTGCGGCTCGTCGTCGCCGGGATGGACGGGTTGCAGGCGAACCGGGGGATGTGACAACCCGCTCGACTCTCTAACTGGAGGACCGGACCTCGTAGCCGAGGTCGGCGAGCGCGTGGGCGGGGGTTCTGCCGTCGGCGCTGCCCGGCAACTTCCTTTCCCGGAAAATGTGCAGGCCTTCGCCTTTCACGCCGAAGAACGCCGTGGAGACGGGATCCTCTGGTGGTTGGGGTGAATCCGCGGTGTGCACATGCACGGCCCACAGCGACGTCGACGCGGCGACCACGCGGTAACCGCATAGTGGCGGATTGAGTTCGTAGAGTTCAAGATCGCCTTGGGCAAACAGGTCGGGGTTGGGTAGGGACCCGACGCGGCGCGCGACGCCGAAACATCTGCTGCTGTCTTCCATGGTGCGAGTATCTTTCGGCCCGCACCCGTATGAAACGGCCATCGAATTCGATGCGTCAGCGCATCCCTAGGCGGCTGAGGTGATCGATCATGGTGTCCACAGCGGCTTCCAGTGGGGCGGTGTCGCGCCGGACCTGGCTCAGCAGCAGCCCGCCCTGGATGCCGGCTAGCAACGCCAGCGCGATACGGTCGATGTCGGTTCCTTCGGCCAGTTCGCTGCGCCCGGCGATGGTCACCAGGCCTTCGTGGATCATGTTCTCCCACTGGGCAAATGACCGTGCGAGCCGGGCCCGTGCGACGGGATCCGCCTCGGACAGCTCGTTGGCTATCGATCCGAGCGGGCAACCGCCCACGCAGCCCAGGCCACGTACCAGGTCGACCATGATGTCGCGCCAACGGTACAAGTCCTTGACGCTGTCGATCCGGTCGAGACCCAGGTGCTGCACGCCGAGCACGTTTTCGGTTTGAAAGTCGATGACCGCGGCGACAAGATCGTTCTTATCGGAGAAGTAGTGGTACATCTGCGAGGTGCTGACGGCCGCGGCGTGTTGGATGTCTTCGATGGTGGTGCGGGCGACACCGTGCTGCAGCATCAATTCCGAGGCCGCCGCGACGATGCGTTCGCGGGTCGCACGCCCTTTGGCGGTGAGTTTGTCGTAAGTGGCTGGAGCCATCTTCACAATCTACCTCTTTTTGGAGTTGACACTCCATTTTGGGACCGGGACTCTGAAGACATCGTCTGGTAACCGGCACCTTCGTGAAGGGCGGAAAATCGTGCTCACTTCTCACAACAATGCGACCATTGCCGATCGCGTCGCCCAACTGCAGCAGGGGATGGCCGGGCAGGTTCCCGGCGAGGTGCTGAGTGTGTTCGCCGCCGAGCAGGTTCGAATGGAAGCCGAGGGATGGCCGGCAGGTGTCGCGGTGCCCGGTGACGCGATGCCTGACGCCCAGCTGCTCGACGTGAACGGCGCGCCAATTACGTTGTCCGAGGCCGTGAAAGGCTCCGGGGCGGTGGTTGTCTTCTACCGCGGTGCGTGGTGTCCGTACTGCAACTTGACGCTGCGCGCCTATCAGGAGGATCTTGTTCCGCACCTTGCCGAGCGGGGCATCCCGCTGGTGGCGATCAGCCCGCAGAAGCCCGACGGTTCCCTGACGACGCAGGAGACGAACGAGCTGACCTTCACCGTCTTGTCGGACCCGGGCAATCAGCTGGCAACAGCGTTGGGCGTGCTCACTTCCCACAGCGAGGAAGCCCTGGCTGCCCAAAGGAAACTGGGACTCGACCTGCCCGAGGCCAACGCCGACGGCACAGGCGGATTGCCGATGCCGACCGTGGTCGTCATCGACAGCGCCGGAATCATCCGCTGGATCGACGTGCACCCGAACTACGCCACCCGCACCGAGGTCGCGGACATCCTCGACGCGTTGAGGGCCCTCGCGTGATCCTGATGACCGACGACACCGCAAACCGCTTGGTACAGTTGCTGACCCGATCGGGACAGTGGGTGAGCCGGTACGGCCTGGTGGTCGTCCTGGCCTGGATCGGTTTCGGTAAGTACGTGAAGATGGAAGCCCGCGTGCTGATCGAGCACAGCCCGCTGATGAGCTGGATGTACCACGTATTCAGCGCCACGACGGTCGCGCGCGGGCTGGGGACGATGGAAATCGTTGCCGCCCTTCTCATTGCGCTGCGGCCATGGTGGCCACGCGCGTCGGCGGCGGGGAGCGCGTTGGCGGTGGTGCTCTTCCTCGGGACGCTGAGCTTCCTGTTCACCACCCCGGGCGTGGTCAAGACCTACGCGGTCGGCTTGCCCGTATTGTCGGCGCAGCCGGGTCAATTCCTGCTCAAGGACTTGGTGCTGATCGGCGTCGCGCTGTGGACATTAGGGGACTCGCTGGGTGCCGCGCGATTCACACGCGCGGAAGAACTTGATCGGTCAGTAGCTGCAAACTAGCCCAACCTTCATCGATCGGAAGTCCACCGACCAGCGGGTTCATCACGATTTCCTGCCTGCCGCAACGGATCTGGTCGATCAACTGCTCGGGGGTGAGGATCTGTACGTTGTTCAGGCTACGCAGTTCCTCGAGCGAGGCCGCAGCGGTTTCATTGGGCCGCGGTACGCCGGCGCGCTTCCAGCCGGTGTATTCGGCGGCCTCATTCATGATGAAGTCTCCGAAACGCGCCCAGGCTGCGTCGGGATCGGGGTGCAGCAGGGTGACGGTACTGCCGTTTTCGGGGTGGTAGACGACGCCCGTCGTACCGTGCTTGCGCAGCTCCTGCTCGTACACGGCCACCAATTCCGGCATCGCCATCGGCGGTGAGAAGGGCAGCCCGAAACGCGCCGCCCGTCGGGCCGCGGCGGAGGTCATACCGCCGACGAAGACGATCGGATGTGGCCGCGTATGCGGTTTCGGCGTGACGTTGATCAGCTTGCCGTCATAGTCGAAGGGTTGCTCGCCCCACGCCTTCAACAGCACCGAGAGGCCGTGGTCCATCAACGCCCCGCGCCGTGACCAGTCCTTGCCCGCAGCATGGTATTCCTCAGGCCGGTAGCCCATTCCGGCCACAAAGCTGAACCGGCCCTGCGCGAGGTTGTCCAGCACGGCGATGTCCTCGGCGAGCCGAATCGGGTCGTAGAGCGGGACGATCAGGGCGTTGATGCTGATGCGCACCTTTCGTGTCCGTCCGGCCAGCGCGGCGGCCAGGATCAGCGGCGACGGCAGCCAGCCCGTCGCGGCCAAATGATGTTCTTCGCCGCTTACCGCGGTGAATCCGTGGGCATCGGCATACTCGGCCATCTCGAGCGCGGCCCGATAGCGATCCCCGTGGTGCGCAGCCGGATCGGCGATATTGGTCATGTTCAGCCGCAGCGCGGTGAGCAGACTCATGAGCGTCTGGGCCGGCCCGACCGGGTGAACAGCGTTCCCCGGATCATTCGCTTGGCCGAACCCAGCGTGGCGTCGTAGGCCTCCGGCGACAGACTGGCCGCCCGCTCCGAGAGGCCGCGGGTCAGCACGCAGATGGCTTCCACGGCGGCGTCCACGCTGGTGTCGGGGGACAGTACGCCCTGCACCCGGGCGTCCTCCAGGATCTCGGTGACGACGTCGCGCAACGCCTTGGACCCGGGGTAGTTCGGGCCACCGCGTCGCAGTTGGACGGTGCTCTCGGCACGGATCGCCCGCAAGAAGGCGGGCAGGTAGGGGTAGTCGCGGATCAACTGTTTGGATGCGTCCAGCACCGCGTCGAGCCGGTCGACCACGTCGTCGGAGCGGGCCGCAGCGGCACGCAACCGTGGCAACACGATCTCCTCGATCTCCTCACCGGTCGCCTTGAGCAGTTCGGACTTGTTCGGAAAGTAGTGGTACAGACTGCCGCTGGTCATGTTCGCTGCCCTGGCGATCTCGCGGATCGAGGCCTGTGCGGAACCGACCTCGGCCACGCAGCGCAGGGCCGCGACGATGATTCGGCGCCGGGTCTGCTCACCGTTGGCGCCGACCGGCCGGCCCAATTGAGACCCCGACGCAGATGACGTGACGGTCATGAACCTCCGCGGAGCCGGAACTAATTGATCAGTCGAATATATTCGACCACGTCGGAAGCAGACGTCCACCGGGACCGGTTAAGAGGAGACACGACCACGATGACCCGTACCCAGCTGGGCCGGCCCGTCGGCGCCAGCGGCGAGGAGACCCGCCAGCGGATCATCATCGCGACGATGCGCTGCGTGGCCAAAGTGGGCTACTCCCGCGCGACGATCCGCGAAATCGCGCGCATGGCGAACGTGACCAGTGCCAGCCTGTACAACTACTTTCCGAACAAGTCCGAACTGATCAAGGCCACGATCGCGGCCCGGGCCGACGCCGCCATGCCGCGGCTGCGCCAGGTCGCGCAAAGCCCAGGGGACATCGTCGACCGGATCGGAGCCGTTCTGGACGAGTGCGGCCAGTTGATCCGGGAATACCCGGACATGGCTGCGTTCGAGTGGGCGATCCGGGCGGAACGCGAGATTGCCGACGAAGCGGGGGAGTCGGGCGGCCCGAAATCAGGAGCCGGGTTCGAGACGTTCCGCGAGATCATCGAGGGCGTCGTCGCCGACGCGCACCAGCGCGGCGAACTCGGTGATCACCCAGATCCACGGGGCACGGTAGAGGCCATCTATGCGCTGATCTATGGCCTGACCGAGCTGGCAGCGACGTTGTCGCCGGACGAGTTCCGGGCCGCGGTGGGCTCGGCCAAGGAACTGGTCAGCGGCACGCTGTTCTCCTAGTGCCGAGCAGACGCAAAAGCACCTGAACGCCCGGCGTGTCGGATGCTTATGCGTCTGCTCGGCGTAACTAGGCCCTTGATATGATCAAGCGATTAATTATAGAGTCAACCTGACTAGAGCGGAGAGTCCGGGCCTTGACCGAAACTGTTGGCGTGACGTTCGACGTCGATGCGCTGCGCCGGAAGTATGCCGAGGAGCGCGCCCGGCGCTTGCGCCCCGACGGTATCGGGCAATACGTCGAGATAGCCGGCGAGTTCGCCCATTTCGCTGAGGATCCTTGGGCGGATGGCGAATTCACGCGTGAGCCGCTGACCGACGAGGTCGACGTGGCGATCATCGGGGCGGGCTTCGGCGGGTTGCTGACCGGGGTTCGGCTACGTCAGCTCGGCGTCGAGAGTGTGCGGTTGATCGACCGGGCGGCCGACGTGGGCGGCACCTGGTATTGGAATCGCTATCCGGGCATCGCCTGCGACGTCGAGTCCTACGTCTACATCCCGCTGCTCGAAGAACTCGGTTACCTGCCCGCGGAGAAGTACGCCAAGGGTGCCGAGATCCTTGCGCACTGCCGTCGCATCGCCGAACACTACGACCTGTACCGCGACGCCTGCCTGCACACCGATGTACATGAGATCCGTTGGGAGGCTGGTACTTCCCGCTGGATCATCCGCACCAACCGCGGCGACGAGATGCGGGCCAAGTTCGTCTCCATGGCCAACGGGTATCAAGCCAAGCCCAAGCTGCCCGGAATCCCGGGCATCAACACTTTTCGGGGCCACACGTTCCACACCAGCCGGTGGGACTACGGCTATACCGGCGACAAGCTCGAGAACCTGGCCGGCAAGCGCGTCGGCATCATCGGCACCGGGGCGACCGCGATCCAGTGCGTGCCGCACCTGGCCAGGGCGGCGCAGCACCTGTACGTCTTCCAGCGCACCCCGTCGTCGGTCGACGTGCGCGCCAACGGACCCACGGATCCACAGTGGGCCAACACATTACAGCCGGGCTGGCAGAGCCAACGTATCCAGAATTTTCAGATCCTGACCGCCGGGGGACAGGCGGAGGAAGATCTGGTCGCCGATGCCTGGACCAGCATCACCCGCAAGCTTCCGGTCATGCGCCACGACACCGACGGGTCGGTGAACCCCGAGCAACGCACCCGCGACATCGAGATCGCGGACTTCGCCAAGATGGAGGAAATCCGCACGCGGGTCGACGGGATCGTGGCCGATCGAGCGACGGCGGAGGCGCTCAAACCCTGGTACGGCTACTTCTGCAAACGGCCCTGCTTCCACGACGAGTATCTGCAGACGTTCAACCGCGGCAACGTCACCCTGGTCGACACCCGCGGCCGCGGGGTGGAGCTGATCACCGGGTCTGGCGTCGTCGTCGACGGGGTGAGCTACGAACTCGACTGTCTGATATTCGCAACGGGTTTCGAGGTGGGTACTGACTACTGCCGTCGCACCGGCTTCGAGTTGATTGGCCGCGACGGTGTGACGCTGACCGAGCGGTGGAGCGACGGTGTGCGCACCTTCCAGGGCTTGTGCGCCAATGGTTTTCCGAACTGCTTTATCGAAAGCATCGCCCAGGCAGGGCTCACGGTGAACTTCCCGTATCTGCTTGACGTGCAGGCGACCCACGCCGCGTGGATCATCGCGTGGGCGCTGGACCACGATGTCGTCGAAGTCGAGGCCTCGCCGGGCGCCGAAGCAGCTTGGGTTGAAACGGTTTTGGCTCGTTCGGCGATGACTGCCGAGCGGGTCAAGACCTGCACTCCCGGCTACTACAACCGGGAGGGCAAGGCGGACGCCAAGACCCGCCAAGGCAGCTTCTTCTGCGGTGGGCCCACGGAGTACGCGGACATCTTGGAGAAGTGGCGCGCACGAGAGGATTTGGAGGGGTTCGACATTCGCGCTGGGAATGCCGGCCCGTGAAGGCCCGCGGGCGATACCTGATCGGCCGGCTGAGGGCCGCGACCCGGCGTCGCCGCCCGCCGAAGGTCGCGATCATCGGAGCGGGATTCGGTGGCCTCGGCGCGGCGGTCGCGTTGCGCCGCGCCGGCATCGACGACCTGGTGATCATCGAGGGTGCCGACGGCGTCGGAGGAACGTGGCGACGAAACACCTACCCCGGTGCCGCGTGCGACATCCAAAGTCATCTGTACTCATTTTCATTCGCGCCCAAAAGATCCTGGAGCCGCACCTACGCGCGGCAACCCGAAATACTCGGCTACCTCGAGGCAGTGGCCGACGGCTTCGACCTGCGCCGTCACCTCATGCTGGACACCAGGGTGCGCAGCGTCCGCTGGGACGCCGACGCCTGGCGCTGGGATCTGGAGACGGACCGCACTGAGACGCTGAGCGCCGATGTGGTCGTGTGCGCCGCCGGCTTGTTCGGGTCGCTGAAGTTCCCCGACATCGCGGGCCTCTCGGATTTCGGCGGCACTGTGATGCACACCGCGCAGTGGGATCACGGCATCGACCTGACCGGCCGAAAGGTGGCGGTGATCGGCACCGGGGCCAGCGGTGTACAGGTGGTGCCCGAGCTGGCGAAGATCACCACACACCTGACGGTTTTCCAGCGCACCCCGCCGTGGATGGTCCCCAAGGACGATCGCCCTTACAGCACAACCGAATTGGAGAGGTTCCGACGGGACCCGCTGGCCGCGCGCCGCACCCGCTGGCAGATCTGGAAATTCCAGCACGACAACACCGCGACGATGGCAGACGACCCCGTCGTGACCGCCCGCAGCCAGATCGCGACCTCGTTTTTGGAGCGCACCGTGGCCGACGAGCAGTTGCGTGTCGCACTGACGCCGGACTATCCGTTCCGCTGCAAGCGCGTGCTGCTGGGCGACGACTACTACCGGGCGCTGCAACAAGACCACGTCGACCTCGTCACCGACCCCATCGACCGGATCACCGAGACGGCGGTGGTGACCGCCTCCGGCCGGACTGTCGACGTCGATACGATCGTGCTGGCCACCGGATTTGAGACATCGCGCTACTTGTCGGGCATCGACGTGATCGGCGTCGGCGGGCAGCATCTGCACGAGCGCTGGGGCGAGGACCCGAGTGCCTACCTGGGTGTTTCGGTGAGCGGATTCCCGAACTTCTTCATGCTGTATGGACCCAACACCAATCAGGGCGGCAACTCGATCGTCTACATCCTCGAAGCCGGCGCGCGATTAGTGGCCAGTGCGGTGGGCCGGCTGGCGCGCCGGGGCGGATATCTCGACGTGCGGCCCGAGGCCGAAAAGCGGTACAACGACCAGCTTTCCGCAGACCTCGAGCGCAGCATCTGGACCCGGTGCGACAGCTATTTCCGGTCACCGTCGGGTCGCATTGTCACCCAATGGCCTTACACCGAACTGGAATACGCGCGCCGGACCTGGCGGGTACGGTCCCGAGACTGGTTGCACCACAACGGCTCACCGCTGAGCCGGCCGCGCGTCTCAGGAGATGCGGTCGCCGCGGCCCGCGACTGAGTTGTGTCTGCTCGCGAATCAGGGTGCGCTGATTCGGCGCAGCGTGCTGTAGAAAAGGGTGTCCTCGCGTGCGATGGGACCACCAGCACGAAGATTCCGCAGGCCGCCAGGACGACAAGGGCTGTCACAGCCACCACCCGCGGCCACGCTGGACCGGGGGCACGTTCGGGAGCCCTTGCGAACCGCATCAGTACACGTTAGGGCCGCCGATCGGAACTAGCCACACCGAAGTGTCGGCGCCACTTTAGCTTTAGCGGGACGCGATCCGGCGCAGCGTGCTGTCGAACAGCCCGTCGAAGGCCTGCTCATGGCCGGTGCTGCCCGAACCGCTCAGGATCAGCCCCGAGATGCGGGCGTAGGAGTAGTAGTCGGTCCGCGACACGTCCGCGGGCTCTCCGCTGACCGTCGTGGTGAGCGAGTAGCGGAACCGCTGCGGCCCGGCGTCCGGTCGAGAGTCCTCGAGAACCTGCACCGCATAACCGCCGACGGCGGCGCTGGTAAATCGCGAACAGCGGGACACCAGGCTGATCAGCGCGTCGAACCCGGCCGGATCGAATTCACGGCCGACCATCAGGCGGATGTCCTGCCGATCGGAGACGTCCCCCGAATCTGCGGGGTCATGCCCAGCGACTTCGGCCACGTGGAACGTGCCAGTGGAGGCGACGCCGATCACGGGGAAGCATTCGCTGGGATTGAAACCCAGCCCGTCGTCGTGGACGTGATATTTGAAGTACCCGAACGTGTCTGAGACTTCCCTGGTGTCTTTGACGATCCACGAGACCGGGAAGTCGTTCTGCTTGGGCAGCAGTTCGGCCAGTTGCCGGTCACCCAGCGCGGCCAGTCCCGGGCCGAGCGGCTCGGAGCCCCCGCCGCCGTCTCGGCGAGTACCGAGTAAGGCCGGGAAGGTAATCAGCACTGCGGCGATCGTGATCGCCCACAGCGCGGCGGCGATCAGCCTGGGCCGGCTACTCACAGCGCACGCAGCCTTTCCAGCGTCTGAGCCGCCGCGTGCTTCACCACGTCGACGTCCGCGCCTTCCATGTAGATGGTGCATTCCACGAGTACGCCCGGCACCGCGTAGTAGACGACCTGGTAGCTCGATGACGGGTCGCGGCTCCCGATGGTGCTGAACGTCCGGGTGACGATGGCTGCGGCGTCGGCGCCACTGGCCGAACGTGTCTGAATCTCCGTGCTGACCGTGCGCTCGTTCTTCACCCGGCCGCCGTTGTAGTAGTTGGTGACATGGTAGGAGCCGCAACGGCCAAGCCAGTCAAGGTAATTCGCGATCCGGGCCGGCCCGTCGGAAGCGGCCCAGATCGCTATACGCGAGTTGGGTCCGTGCTCATGGGTCTCCCCTGTCGCGGGACCGTCGGCCGGATCGGCGTCCTGCACGAAAAGCTGGGTGTACCGGTCGACTTGAAGGTAGGCGGCCAGGGCGCCACCCGAGTGGTCAAGGATTTTAGGGATGCTGCCGCATGCCGCGGGGGTATAGGCCGGTGCGGGGCCCGGGCGTGACGGGCTGCTCGACGCTACCGCTTCTGGACGCGTTGCGCGGCGCAACGGCGCGGACACTCCGTATCCCCAATCGGCCGGAAAGTCCCCACTTCTCGGTAATGCGTTGGCCAAAGCCCAGTTTGAGCGCGACGCCAGGTTCGTCCCAGGGCCCGTCTGTGGCGGGGCCACCA
Organism: Mycobacterium sp.; assembly: GCF_035499775.1. GTDB lineage: Bacteria > Actinomycetota > Actinomycetes > Mycobacteriales > Mycobacteriaceae > Mycobacterium. The sequence continues at coordinate 16,918 of NZ_DATJYB010000371.1, forward strand.
CCAGAGCGACACCACAGGCGCCGATCACGGCGAGAGCCGCGGCGCCCAGCAATCGCGGCGATGGTCGGCTACGCGGAACAACGGTCTTCACGCGTTCATCGTGGCAGCGCAATGCCCACGTTTGCGGCAACGACATGCAACGCGGATGGGATCGGCCGTTTTGTCGCATCCCATCCCTGCCGGAGATTCGGGCTTGAAAATGCCCGTCGGAAGGATACTATCAATCGATTGATTATATATCCTCCGGGCGGCGCAGCGGAAGGACACCGATGTCGGATTTGATGACGGTTCCCGAAATGCTGTCGGTGGCGGCATCGGATCTGGCAAATATCGGCTCGACGCTGAGCGAGGCCAATGCGGCCGCAGCGGCCCCGACGACGGGCCTCCTGGCCGCTGGCCAGGACGAGGTGTCTGCGGCCATAGCGGCCCTGTTTTCCGGCCACGGCCAGGCCTTTCAGGCGATCAGTGCCCAGGCCTCGGCGTTCCATGACCGGTTTGTGCAGTTGTTGAACTCGGGCGCGGGTTCATATGCGGCCACCGAAACGGCCAACGCCGGACTGGTGCAGCAACCCTTGCAGAGCGTCGAGCAGGGCATGCTGCGCGCGGTCAATGCACCCACCGAATTGCTGATGGACCGCCCGCTGATCGGCGATGGCGCCGACGCGCCGGCGGGGAGTGGACTACCCGGGTGGGGATGGCGGCTTGCTGTACGGCAATGGCGGCAAAGGTGGCTCCGGTGGGACCGGGCAGGGCGGCGGCCGCGGCGGTGACGGGGGGCTGATCGGCAACGGCGGTGCCGGCGGCCAAGGCGGTGACGCCTCCGGTACCGGAGGGGCCGGCGGCAAAGGCGGCAACGCCGTCTTGCTCGGCAGTGGCGGCGACGGCGGTAAAGGCGGGTCCGGCGCCAACCCCGGGTCCGGTGGCGCCGGTGGCGCCGGTGGTCAACTCTCCGGCCACGCCGGCACGGCGGGAGCGCAGGGCACCCAGACCACCCCGGGCAATCCGGGTGGGCCGCCGGGGCAGGACGCGGTTGACGCGGCCGCGGCCAAAGACCTCACGCTCACAAGCGTGGGACCCATGACCAATCCCGACCTCAAGGAGATCTCCGGCATTGATGCCAGCATCAAGAATCCGGGCGTCTACTGGGTGCACAACGACTCGGGAGATACGGCGCGCATCTTCGCGGTCGACGGCAAAACCGGTGCGACGCTGGGCACTTACACACTCGACGGAGCCCAGGCACACGACTGGGAAGACATCGAGGTGGGTCCCGGACCCGATCCGACCAAGTCCTACATCTACGTTGCCGACATCGGCGACAATTCGGCCAGTCGCGGCTCCGTCACCATCTACCGGATCCCCGAACCGACCGTGACGGGTACCGCGAGCAGCCCGACCGCCACCACCACGGTGAAAGGGGTCGACACGTTCAACCTGAAGTACCCCGACGGCCCGCACAACGCCGAGGCATTCATCGTCGACCCCAAGACGGGTGAAATGCTGATCATCGACAAGACCTCGGCCGGTAATCCCCAGATCTATGCGGCGCCGGGCGATTTGGCAAGCAGAAGCACCACAACGCTCAAAGACGTTGGAACGCTGCCGTTGTCGAGCGGCGGGGGCAACCTTGTGACGGGCGCTGACGTGTCACCGGACGGCACCGAAGTGGCGGTGCGCACCTACGACCATGTGCTGCTGTGGAATCGCGATCCGTCCCAGGACCTCGCGACGGTGTTAGCGCAACAAAAGCCGGTCATCGGACCGGTTCCGGATGAGCAGCAGGGCGAGGCGATCGCCTTCGACGACGACGGTCTGGGTTATGTGACGACCAGCGAGGGAACGAACCAATACCTCCACGAATACCGTGCGCCGTAAGCGTTAGCG
>NZ_DATJYB010000372.1:0-14938 GCF_035499775.1 Mycobacterium sp.
CGATGCCACGGCTCGCGCACGTCTACAGCGACTGGTGGCCGCCGTCGCCCGTCAACAGCCTCGGCTGGCCTGGGCCGCGGGAGACCGCGCCGACAACACCACCGTGCTGGCAACCGATCTGGCCAGCGGTTGGATCCCACCGGGCATCGACCTCCCGGCGGCGGTGACGCTGCTGCCCCCGGCACGCCGCCGCGGCGACCTCGAAAATCTGCTCGGCGAAGTCAACGTCGCAGCCGCCTATGCCCCGGTCCACCACCTGCCCGACGAGGACGAACCGGTCCCCACATCGCCCCGCCCACGGCGCGCACCCGACGTCGACGAACTCGGCCCGGAACTCGCGCAGGCGACCCAGTGGCGCGACGGCCTACCCCGACTGGCCCACACCCTGGCCAAAGCGGCTTCCACGGGCACTGGGGTACTCGACTCCGAAGTCGAACTCCTACACCAGCATCTGGCCACCGTCAGCACTCGCGTGCTGGACTCCTACCCCGAAGACGTAGACACGAACGACGTTGGCAACTGGCAACTTCTGGCCTCTATCGACGCGCTGATCGCCGGCGACAAGACCGCTGCCAACTACCACCTCGCCTGGTTCCAAGCCCTCATGGCGACTCAGCCAGCGTGATTTGGTGCCGTCCCGCCGGCACCGCCACCGTCGACCCGGCCGGCTGACCGTCGAGTTGTACCGAAACCCCCGCAGGTAGCCCGCCCAGCGTGATCTGCGCGGGAATGTCGCTGGCCACCGCGATCGTCGATGAGGGCAACGCGGCCAGGCCCGCGCGTTTGACGTCGACAGTCAGGCTGGCGACCCCGGTGAGGGCCAGCGTCAGATACGGCATCTTGCCGACCGGCCCCCCCACCTGCCAGTCCAGTTCGCTGTACAACCCGGGACTCGGGTCGAAGCCCGGGATGAACCCGCGGTGATGCTGAATGGTGTGCGTCGGGTCCGGGCGGGCATAGGAACGCGCGTCGACCTTGGCGGTGGCCCCACGCCGCGCCACCACCGCCGGGTCGGCTTTCAGCTCCGACAACCACCACACCTGATCGGGCCCGATGCCCAGGTCGGCCCGCACCAATTGCGGATACCACGCAAACGTGATGTGCCCCGGATCCGATTGGCGCAGGCCGGTTCCCATGTGCTTGATCGGATCCTCGAACCTGTCCTGAAATATCCAGGCGATGTGATCCTCGAGCGGATAAACCGTGAACCGGTGCCGGTAGCCGAGCCGGTCGAGTTCGAGCACCTGCTCGGCGGCCGATGGGAACGGCACCAGTTCGTCAACCAGCCCGTGCGCGATGACATACGGCAGCCAGCGGGCGTTCACCAGCAGCTTCCACGTGTCGCCTTCTCGTGCGCAGTGTGAATTCAGGTCGAGGTCGGCCGGAAGGTCGACGTCGGGAAGCAGCCGCACCCCGCACGCGGGCGGGCCGGCCAGGACCACCGCCTGCGCGAACACCTCCGGGTAGGACAACCCCAGCTTGTAGGCCGCGTACCCGCCCATCGAATAACCCGAGACCACAGTGCGGTTGGGGTCGGTGCCCAGCTGTTCGGCGACTCTCGCCCACACTTCCCAGACGTCGAGTTCCCCGGTGTCGAAGTACCAGGTCGACGGGCCCCGCGCCAGCGGCGTGATCACCACCGACTCGCGTCCCTCGCACACCTCGTCCAGCAGGCGCGGATCGATCGCGGCGAACTGGGTTTGCCCGAGCGCAAGCGAGTGCAGCAGCAGGGTCAACGGCAGCGACCGGCCGGGCGCATACGTCGAAGGCAGGCATATCGAATACGGCTGCACCCGCCCGAGGAACTGCGGTCTGGTGCTCAAAATGTCGTCCGCCGCGACGCCCTGCCCGATTTCGATCGACGACACGTACCAGCGGGTGGACGGCCCGGTGATGACCGGCTCAGGGGCCGTTTCACGGGCCGCGAGCTTGCCCCACGCCACCGCAACCGAGAACTGCGACACGTCCCCGCTGGTCAGCGCCGCGGCCTGGGCGGAGTCGGACCAGAAGTTCAAGTGCGGCGGCTCCTGCGCGTTCGTGCGGAACGCGACGTTGTAGACGTTGGGCTGCCCGGGCAGCGCGCCGTGACCGGCGGGCACGTCGGCGAACCCGTCCCCCGCGGCGTTGGCCAACCCGGCGGCCAGCCGTACCGTCCAGCTGCCGGTCGGCTCCACCAGCGACCGCGGCACCTGCGCCAGAAACGACCGCGCCGGCAGGTCGACGCTGTGCTCGACCGGCGTCTCTACCTGCGTGGTCAGGTCGACCAGCCGGGCGCCGCGACCCGACACCAGCAGGGCCATGTCAATCCCCGCCGAACGCACACCCGCCCCGAACGGCCACTCCCCGGACTCGGCGGCCGCGCGATCGGTGTCGAAGGTGAACAGCGCGATCGGGACCGAGGCGTCCAGCAGCGTGTTCCAGTCGATCCGCCACCAGGTGTGCGTCTCGGTGAGCCCGATAGCGACCCGGAAGATGTCGGCGCCGTTGCGGGCCGCGGGCCCGTCGGGGTAGATGTAGGTGCCGCGCGGCGGCGCCTGAACCTTCAGGTCCCCGACCGGCAGCCCCGTCGCACCGTGGTCGTCGTACAGGAAGTCGGTCCAGAACAGGGCCCCGCCGGCTATGCGGCCCACACCGCAGGTCCGCGGAAACTCCTCGCCGAACGGCCACCCCGACGGCACCGGCAGCTGCGGCTCGGGCTGTCGCGCGGCCGGCGGCACGCCCTCTGGCATTCCGTCGACCACGACGAGCTCTCCCGGTGGTGCGGGAGTCGCTGCCGGGGGATGCACGACAGCGTCGGCGATGTGACGTGCGATACGGATCGGAAGCAGTGCGAGATCCAAAATTGACACCCCGCCAACCTACTGGGCGCAGGTGACGAGACGGCTAAGTGACTGGTACGACGATCAACTCGTGCGGCCGGTTGTTCACCGAAAGCGCGCCGTCCTCGGTCACGATGACGATGTCCTCGATGCGGGCACCCCAGCGGCCCGGGAAGTAGATGCCCGGTTCGACGGAGAAGGCCATGCCCTCGGTCAGCGGCAGGTCGTTGCCGGCGACGATATAGGGCTCCTCGTGCACCGACAGCCCGATGCCGTGCCCGGTGCGGTGCACGAAATACTCCGCGAGCCCGGCCTCGACCAGCACATCGCGCGCGGCGGCGTCGACCTGCTCGGCGGTCACCCCGGGGCGCACCGCGTCCAAGGCCGCCCGCTGTGCCCGTTGCAGTACCGAATACTGCTGCGCCACATCGTGATTGGGCTCACCGATGCTGTAGGTGCGGGTCGAGTCGGAGTGATATCCGGGCTGGTAGGCGCCGCCGATGTCGACGACGACGACGTCGCCGACCTGCAGTTCGCGATCCGAATACCGGTGATGCGGGTCGGCGCCGTGCGGGCCGGAGCCGACGATGACGAACGCCACCTCCGAATGCCCTTCGGCGACAATCGCTTCGGCGATATCGGCGGCGACGTCAGCCTCGGTGCGCCCCGGCCGCAGGAACTCCGGCACCCGGGCATGCACCCGGTCGATCGCGGCACCGGCCTTGCGCAGCGCGTCGACCTCGCCCGCCTCCTTGACCATTCGCAGCCCGCGCAGCACGTCGGTGGCCAGCACGGGCGGCATGCCCAGCACACCGGTCAGCGGCACCAGGTGCAGCGCCGGCATGGAATCGCTGACGGCGGCCGCGACCGGCGCGCCACCCAACGCTGCGACCACCAGCTGGTACGGGTCGTCGCCGTCGACCCAATCCCGCACCGCCAGGCCCAGTTCCGCAATCGGTGACTCCCTGAGCGACGCCAGCTCAAGCCGCGGCACCACGACCGTCGGCGCCCCTGACCCCGGGATCACCAGCGCGGTGAGTCGCTCGAACGTCTCGGCCCGCGACCCGACGAGATAGCGGAGGTCGTAGCCCGGCGTGATCACCAGGCCGGCCAGCCCGGCCTCGGCAGTCGCGGCAGCCGCGGCCTCAAGCCGTCGGGCGTACACCGCAGCTTCAAACGAATCCATGGCTGGCAGGATAGCCCGCATGCGATCGCCACTCGTCCTACTGGACGGCGCCAGCATGTGGTTCCGGTCGTACTTCGGAGTACCGTCGTCGATCACCGCGCCGGACGGCCGGCCGGTCAACGCCGTGCGCGGCTTCATCGACTCGATGGCCGTGGTGATCACCCAGCAAAAACCCGGCCGGCTGGCGGTGTGTCTGGACCTGGATTGGCGCCCGCAGTTCCGCGTCGACCTGATCCCGTCCTACAAGGCCCACCGGGTGGCCTTAGAAACAAGCGGGGCGGAGCCCGTCGGGCAACCCGACGTCGAGGAAGTGCCCGACGAGCTGACACCGCAGGTCGACATGATCATGGAACTGCTAGACGCGTTCGGGATCCCGATGGCCGGCGCAGCAGGCTTCGAGGCCGACGACGTGCTGGGCACGCTGGCCGCGCGGGAACGGACCGACCCCGTCGTCGTGGTCAGCGGGGACCGCGACCTGCTGCAGGTGGTGGCCGACGATCCCGTCCCGGTTCGGGTGCTCTACCTGGGCCGCGGGCTGGCCAAAGCCACCTTGTTCGGTCCGGCCGAGGTAGCCGACCAGTACGGGGTACCGGTGGATCGGGCCGGGCCGGCCTACGCCGAGCTCGCCCTGTTGCGCGGTGATCCGTCCGACGGCCTGCCGGGTGTGCCCGGTGTCGGGGAGAAGACAGCGGCCATGTTGCTGGCACAGCACGGCTCGCTGGACCGGGTGGTGGCCGCCGCACAGGACCCGGCATCCAAGATGGCCAAGGGTCTGCGAGCCAAACTGCTGGCCGCGACCGATTACATCGAGGCCGCGGGCACGGTGGTGCGGGTAGCCACCGACGCCGCTGTCACGCTGTCGACGCCCACCGACGCGCTCCCGCTGGTTGCCGACGACCCGACACGCACCGCCCGGCTGGCCACCCAGCTGGGCGTCGGGTCGTCGATCGGGCGCCTGCAGAAAGCGCTTGACGCGCTGCCCGGGTGACTACTGCGTCGGCCGGCCGACCTCGTAGGTGCCGTCGTTGTCCTGGAAGGTCACCGTGACTTTGCGCTGCGCGCCGTCGATGGTGACGTTGCAGTCGAAGGTGCCGCCCTTCGAGACCTTGGGATTGTTGCCGCCGTTGCACTTCACGTCTTTGACATTCTTGGCGCCATAGCCGTTGGTCTCATCGGTCAGGATCTGCTGCACACCGGCGTTGGCCTTGTTGACATCCAGTTCGGTGGTGACGAAAAACCGAGGCCCCACCAGGAAACCGAGCACCAAAACGACAAGGGCGATAAGCGCGGCGATACCGCCGACGATGCCCCAGATCATCCCCGAACGCTTCTTGGGCTGCTCGTAGGGTTGCGGGTACTGGCCGGGCTGACCGAATTGGCCGGTCGCGCCGTACGGCGGGGCCTCGCCGTACTGCGGGGCCTGTCCGTACTGCGCGGGCTGGCCGTATTGAGTGGGCGGGCCGCCGAACTGAGAGGTCTGCCCGTACTGCGTGGGCTGCGGTTGCTCGTACTGCGGGACCTGGCCGTACTGGGTGGGCTGCGCAGGGGTCTCATAGCTGGGGGTGGCCGGCTGCTGATACTCCGAGGGCGTGTACGCCGGGGCGTGCCATGTCGCATCCTGGGTCGGCGTGGGCTGCTGCTGCCAGGGCGATCCCGCCGCCGGTCCCAGCTGGGTCGAGTCGTCGGACTGACCCTGGCCGGGCGGTTGCCACGGATTCTGGCCAGGTCCCTGCGGTCCGCTCATCGTTTCTCCTCAGTCCTTTTCACGGTAGTAACCGTAGCTTCGGCCAAGCCTACCCGGCGTCAACTGCGACGACGCCGCGCCGAACGTCATTGATGGCTTGCTTGGCGGTGGCCCGCAGCTCGGCCTCCGGGGCGGCGTTTCGAACCTGGTCCAGCAGGTCGAGAACTTGTCGGCACCAGCGTACAAAGTCCCCCGCCGACAACGGCGGCTCGGCCGCGGCCAGCGCCGCAGCCAGGTCGCCGGTGCGTGCCCAACGGTAGACGACCCGAACGAAGCCGTCGTCGGGCTCACGACTCTGGGTGATCCGGTGGCGTTGCTCATCGGCGCGCAGCGTAACGGATAGCCGCGAGGTCTGGTGTAGCGCCTGGCGCAATTTTTGAGTCGGCGCATCGGCGGCATATGGGGCACCGGGACCGTCACCGCCACGCGTCTCGTAGAGCACGGCCGAGACCACCGCCGCGAGCTCGGCAGGTTTCAACCCGGCCCACGCCCCGGTGCGCAGACATTCGGCCACCAGCAGGTCGCTCTCGCTGTAGATCCGGGCCAGCAGGCGACCGTCGTCGGTGACGTGGGGGTCGTCGGCCGGGCCCTGGATGAAGTCGCGCTCGGTGAGCAGCCCAACGATCCGGTCGAAGGTCTTGGCCAACGAGTTGGTGGCGGCGGCCACCTTTTTCTCCAGCTGCGCGTTGTCGCCCTCGATGCGCAGATAGCGCTCGGCCTGCCGGATCTGCTCCTCGTCGGTCAGATGTGCGGGATGGCGACGCAATTCCGCCCGCAGCGAGGCCAGTTCCGGATCGTGAAACTCGTCGGTCCGACCCTTGTCACCGCCGCGTCGACGCGCGGGCGCCGACAGCCCTTCGGCGGCCGACCGCAGCGCGGAGGCCAGATCACGCCGGACCCGCGGCTGCCGGTGCTCGACCCGCTTGGGCAAGGTCATCGATCCCACCGGCGCCGACGTTCCCGAATAGTCCGCCGACGAAATCCGCCCGGCCCATCGATGCTCGGTCAGCACCAACGGCCGCGGGTCGGAGCTGTCGCGGGCGGACTCCAGGACCACGGCCAGCCCGCCGCGCCGGCCATGGGTGATGGTGATGATGTCGCCGCGACGCAGCGCGGCCAGCGCATCGCCGGCGGCCTGCCGGCGTTGCAGCCGAGACGCACGGGCCTGCGCCCGTTCCATATCGGACACCTTCGCGCGCAACCTCGCGTATTCGAGGATCGGCGCGTCGGCTCCACCCAGTTCCGCGGCGATCTCGGTCAGCATCCGTTTACCGCGCTCGATGCCACGGACGAGCCCGACCACCGAGCGGTCCGCCTGGTATTGGGCGAACGACTGCTCGAGCAGTTGGTGAGCCTGCTGCGGACCCAGCTGGTGCACCAGGTTGATCGTCATGTTGTACGACGGCGCGAAGGAGCTGCGCAGCGGAAACGTGCGGGTCGAGGCCAGGCCCGCCACTTCGGCCGGTTCGCTGTTGTCGTCGTTCGGATTCCACAGCACCACCGCGTGACCTTCGACGTCGATACCGCGCCTGCCCGCGCGGCCGGTCAGCTGCGTGTACTCCCCCGGCGTCAGCGGCATGTGTTGCTCGCCGTTGAACTTCACCAGCCGCTCGAGCACCACGGTGCGGGCGGGCATATTGATGCCGAGCGCCAGCGTCTCGGTGGCGAACACCGCCTTGACCAGGCCGGCGGTGAACAACTCCTCGACGGTGTGCCGGAACACCGGCAACATTCCGGCGTGGTGGGCCGCCAAACCGCGCAGCAGTCCCTCCCGCCACTCGTAGTAGCCGAGCACCGCCAGGTCGGCGTCCGCGAGGTCGCCGCAGCGATGTTCGATCACCTCGGCAATCTGGGCGCGCTCCTCCTCGGTGGTCAGCCGCAGCGGTGATCCCAGACACTGCTGGACCGCGGCGTCACAACCGGCCCGCGAGAACACGAACGTGATCGCCGGCAGCAGCCCCGCGGAGTCCAGGCTCGCGATCACCTCCGGCCGCGCCGGCGGACGGTAGAAACGCGGCCGGTCCGGTCGGCCGCGCCCGGAATGGCGACGCGGCTGCCAGTCGGCCAGCCGATCGGCCTCGCGCCGATGCGCGATGTGGCGCAGCAGGTCGGGGTCGACGCGGGATTTGTCGGTCTTGCTGTCGTAATCGAACAGGTCGAACAGCCGCTTGCCGACCAGGACGTGCTGCCACAACGGCACCGGCCGGTGCTCGTCGACGACGACGGTGGTGTCGCCCCGCACGGTCTGGATCCAGCCGCCGAACTCTTCGGCGTTGCTCACCGTCGCCGAGAGGCTGACCACCCGCACCTCGTCGGGCAGCTGCAGGATGACTTCTTCCCAGACCGGGCCCCGCATCCGGTCGGCGAGGAAATGCACCTCGTCCATGACTACGTGGGAAAGTCCGCGCAGCGCAGGCGAATCCGCGTAGAGCATGTTGCGCAGCACCTCGGTGGTCATCACCACCACGGGCGCGTCGGCGTTGACCGACATGTCGCCGGTCAGCAGCCCGATCTGGTCGCGGCCGTAGCGCGCCGTCAGGTCGGTGTGCTTCTGGTTGCTCAGCGCCTTGAGCGGCGTGGTGTAGAAGCACTTGCCGCCGGATCCCAGCGCCAGGTGCACGGCGAATTCACCGACAACCGTCTTGCCGGCGCCGGTCGGCGCGCACACCAGCACCCCGTGGCCGCGTTCCAGCGCTGCGCAGGCGCGTTGCTGAAAGTCGTCGAGTGCAAAGGGCAGCTCAGCCGCGAACCGGGCCAGCTCGGTCAAACTAGGTGACTTCATCGTAGGTGTCATGGGACGCGGCGACGACGGACGGCTCGGGTTCTGGGGAGGTTATCGCCTCGGGCGGTTCGATGGCCGAGGCCTCGTCATCGGCGACCTGCTCCTCGCGCTTGGCTTTCCGCTTGTCATGCAGCCGGGCGATCTGGATGGCCAGCTCCTGGAGCAGCGTCAGCGCCAGGCCGAGTGCCGTCATCGAGAACGGGTCTGATCCCGGCGTGAACAACGCCGCGAAGACAAACATCGCGAAGATCAAGCCCCGCCGCCACGACTTGAGCCGCTGGTAAGTCAGGACCCCGACGAAGTTGAGCATGACGATCAACAGGGGGAATTCGAAGCTGACGCCGAAAACCACCAGCAGGTTAATCAGGAAGCCGAAATACCGGTCGCCGGACAAGGCCGTCACCTGCACGTCGCTGCCGACGGTCAGCAGGAAGCTCAGCGCCTTGGAAAGCACGACATAGGCCAGTAGCGCACCGGCGATGAACAGCAAGGCCGCCGGGATCACGAAAGCCACCGCGAAGCGGCGCTCCTTCTTGTAGAGCCCGGGAGTGATGAACGCCCACAGCTGGTAGAACCACACCGGACAGGCCAGCACGATCCCGGCCGCCATGCCGACCTTGAGCCGCAGCATGAACTGGTCGAACGGCGCGGTGGCCAGCAGTCGGCACTGCCCGTCGGCGCTGATCGACGCACGCGCCGACTGCGGTAGCGAACAGTACGGATGCCGCAGCCACTCGCCAAGGCTCTCCAACCCGAAGATCGAATGCGTGTACCACACGAACCCGAAGATTGTGGTGACCAGGATGGCGGCCATCGAGATCAGCAGCCGGGTGCGCAGCTCGGCCAGGTGGTCGACCAGGGACATCGTCCCGTCGGGATTGGTGCGGCTACGCCGCTGGCGCGGGTTGAGCTTCTTGAGAAGGTGGGCAGCGCGCACTGAAGTCTTGAGACCGTTCACGACGTTGGGTCAGCGGCGCCCGACGGTCCGCCGCTAAGCCGGCCGTGGCTCGGTGTGATCCTGTTGAGGGGCCGCCGGCGGGTCGACGCGCTGCGACTGCACGGGCGCGGGGCTCTCGATGGCGCCTGCCTTGTTCTCACTCTGCATCTCGCGCATCTCGGACTTGAAGATCCGCAACGACTTGCCCAGCGAGCGAGCCGCATCGGGAAGCCGCTTCGCCCCGAGCAGCAAGATCAGCACGACGATGAGGATCGCCCAGTGCCACGGACCAAAAGCACCTGTCACTTTGATTTACCTCCAGACGTTCACCCGATGCTACCGCAGCGGAGCCGTCCGCTGGTGCGCCCGCGCCACGGCGCGGTGGCTTAGGCCTGCTCCGAGGCCTGTTTCGAGGCCTGTTCCATCAGCTCATATGCCGCAAGAGATGCCGCCGCCGCATTTCGTACACGCTGCGCCAACGCCTGCGGTTCAAGCACCTGCACAGCCGACCCGAAGCCCAGCACCAGACGCGCCATCCAGTCGTCGGAGGCGTATGTCATGACGGCTTCGTACCACCCGTCCGGCAGCTCGCGCACGTCGCGCATCGGGTAGTACTCGAACATCCAGGCCGCCGAGGGCGCCACCCGCAACGTCGCCGACGGCAGCGACGGATCGCCGTCGAACAGCGACGTGTCCGGCGGTGCCTGCAGGACGGGTTCCGGCGGGGCGGCGCGCTCCTTGAGTTCGGTGGCGTCGACGATCCGGTCGAAGCGGAACAGCCGTACCCCGTCCGCCTCCCGCGACCAGGCCTCCAGGTAGCTGTTACCGCCGATCAGCAGTACCCGGATGGGGTCCACGACCCGCCTGGTCAGGGTGTCGTGCGACGCCGCGTAGTAGTCGATAGCCAGCGCCCGTTTGTCACGCACCGCCGCGCGCACCGCGGCCGCGGCCCGGCTCTCGACGGGGGCCGGCTCGTCGACGGCGTGCGAACCCGGGGTGCCGTGCCCGGCGGCACCGGCCGCGGCGGCGAGCTTGGCGATCGCGCTGCGCGCGGCCTGCGGATCGACCACACCCGGAATGTCCCCCAGCGCCCGCAGCGCCACCAGCAGGCCGGTGGCCTCCGGTGAGGTGAGCTTCAGCGGCCGGTCGATGCCCGCCGAGAAGGTCACCTCGACGGTGTCGCCGGAGAACTCGAAATCGATCAGATCGCCCGGGTAGTAGCCGGGCAGACCGCACATCCACAGCTGGTTGAGGTCGGCCTCCAGCTGCTTGGCCGATACGCCGAGTTCGGCGGCGGCCTCAGCGCGGGTGATCCGTGGGTTGGCCTGGAAATACGGCACCATGTTGAGCAGCCGCACCAGGCGGGTGGATACGGGAGTCATTTCGACACACCTGCCGCAGCCCGCAACCGGCCCAGCACGTCCTCACGCAGCGACCGCGGTTCCAACACGATGGCGTCGGCTCCGTAGCCGGTGATGTCACGCGCCAACCGGTCAGAGGAGCCGATATCGATTTCGAGCACCTCGCCGTCTCGGCCGGCCAATTGCCGTGGGCCCAGGGACTTTCCGACGCGCCGCAGCTCAGTGGCGCGCCCGTCGGCCACCCACACCGTGGCCTGAACGCCGGTCGGCGCCTCCCCTACCGTCTGGGCCACGATCCTGCGCAGGTCGACGCCCTCCGGCACGGTGATCGCGCCGGCCTCGCCGATCGGCGTGACCTCGGCACCGATCCGCGAGAGCCGGAAGGTCCGGGTGTCGTCGCGATCGCGGTCGTGGCCGACGAGATACCAACGACCACGCTCGGTGACCACGCCCCAGGGTTCGACGGTGCGAGTGGTGTACGGCGCGCTGCGCGATGACCGATGCGGGAACTGCACCGCCTGACCGGAATCGATGGCCGTCAGCAGAACCCCGAGGACATCTTCCGACCCGCGCAGACCCGGCACTCCGGCGTGGGAGGCGATGGCCACCGGGGCATCCGGGTCGACGTCGACCCCTGCCGCCCGCAGCTTGAGCAGCGCGCCCTGGGTCGCGGTGATCAACTCGGGCGACTCCCACAGTTGCGCGGCGACCGCTACGGCTGCCGCCTCGTCGGGCGTCAGCTCGACCGGCGGTAGCTCGTAGGCGTCGCGGTTGATCCGGTAACCCTCGGTGGGGTCCAGGCTGGACACCCTGCCGATCTCGAGCGGGATACCGAGGTCGCGCAATTCGTTCTTGTCACGCTCGAACATCCGGGAGAACGCTTCGGTGCTGGGGCTGTCCGAATAGCCCGCCACGCTGGTCCGGATTTTCTCGGCGGTGATGTAGCCGCGGGTGGACAGCAGGGCGATGACGAGATTTACCAGCCGTTCGACTTTCGAGGTCGCCATTTGCTCCAGGTTAGATGGCCGGTTTACATGCTCGCGATCAGCCGCTTGACCCGCTCGTCGACGGCGCGGAAGGGGTCCTTGCACAGCACCGTGCGCTGCGCCTGGTCGTTGAGCTTGAGATGCACCCAGTCGACGGTGAAGTCGCGCCCGGCGGCCTGGGCGGCGCTGATGAATTCACCGCGCAGCCGGGCTCGGGTGGTCTGCGGCGGATGGTCGACGGCCTCGGCGATTTCCTCGTCGGTGGTGACCCGGGTGGCCAGGCCCTTGCGCTGCAGCAGATCGAAGACACCGCGTCCGCGCTTGATGTCGTGGTAGGCCAGATCCAGCTGGGCGATCTTGGGGTCGGACAGCTCCATGTTGTAGCGGTCCTGGTAGCGCTGGAACAGCTTGCGCTTGATCACCCAGTCGATCTCGGTGTCCACTTTCGCGAAATCCTGGCTCTCGACGGCGTCGAGCTGCCGGCCCCACAGGTCGACGACCTGCTCGATCTGCGCGTTGGGCTCGCGGATCTGCAGATGCTCGACGGCGCGGCTGTAGTACTCCCGCTGGATGTCCAGCGCGCTGGCCTGACGCCCACCCGCCAGCCGCACCGGCCGGCGCCCGGTGACGTCGTGGCTGACCTCGCGGATGGCGCGAATGGGATTGTCCAGCGAGAAGTCGCGGAACGGAACACCGGCTTCGATCATCTCCAGCACCAGTGCGGCGGTGCCCACCTTGAGCATCGTGGTGGTCTCACACATGTTGGAGTCGCCGACGATGACGTGCAGCCGCCGGTACTTCTCGGCGTCGGCGTGCGGCTCGTCGCGGGTGTTGATGATGGGGCGGCTGCGGGTCGTGGCCGACGAGACGCCCTCCCAAATGTGCTCGGCGCGTTGCGATAAGCAGAACGTCGCCGCCTTGGGGGTCTGCAGCACCTTGCCGGCCCCGCAGATCAACTGGCGGGTGACCAGGAACGGCAGCAGCACGTCGGAGATCCGGGAGAACTCGCCGGCGCGCACGATCAGGTAGTTCTCGTGGCAGCCGTAGGAGTTGCCCGCTGAGTCGGTGTTGTTCTTGAACAGGTAGATGTCGCCGCCGATGCCCTCGTCGGCCAGGCGCTGCTCGGCGTCGATGAGCAGGTCTTCGAGCACCCATTCCCCGGCCCGGTCATGGGTGACCAGCTGGACCAGGCTGTCGCATTCGGCGGTGGCGTACTCGGGATGACTACCGACATCGAGGTAGAGCCGCGCACCGTTGCGCAAGAAAACGTTGGAGCTGCGACCCCAGGACACCACCCGACGGAACAGGTAGCGCGCCACCTCGTCCGGGGACAGGCGCCGATGCCCGTGAAAGGTGCAGGTGACACCGAACTCGGTCTCGATGCCCATGATTCGCCGCTGCACGTAATCGAGCGTACTGGTTGTCCTGCCGTCCCGGTGCGGAAGCCGCGCCCAGGGTGTCTACTAGGAAGATTCAGCGTCGGATTCGCCGGCCGATTCCGAATCCCCGGCATCGCCCGAATCCTTGGAATCCGTTTCCTGCAGCAGCGTCTCCAGCGCGGAGCGGCTGATCCGTTTGAAAGCCCGCCGCGGCCGGTTGGCGTCCAGGATGGCTACCTCCAGGCTGGCCACACCGAGCGGGTGATCGTCGCCGTTGGCGCTGCCCGCGCGTAGCGCCTCCACCGCGATGCGCAGCGCGTCGGGCAGGTCGGCGTTCTCGGCGTAGGAGTCCTTGAGCGCGGTGGCGATCGGCTCGGTGGTGCCGCCCATCACCACGAAATGCGGCTCATCGGCGATCGACCCGTCGTAGGTGATGCGGTAGAGCTCCGGCGGCTTCGGCTCGCCGTAGTGCGCGACCTCGGCGACGCACAGCTCGACCTCGTAGGGCTTGGCCTGCTCGGTGAAGATGGACCCCAGCGTCTGCGCGTAGACATAGGCCAGCTGCCGGCCGGTGACGTCGCGGCGATCGTAAGCGTAGCCGCGGGTGTCGGCGAACTGAATCCCACCGCGGCGCAGATTGTCGAATTCGTTGAACTTGCCCGCGGCCGCAAAGCCCACCCGGTCGTAGAGTTCGCTGATCTTCTGCAGTGAGCGCGACGGGTTTTCCGCGACGAACAGCACACCACCGGCGTAGGCCAGCGCCACCACGCTGCGGCCCCTCGCGATGCCCTTGCGCGCGAGCTCGCTGCGCTCGCGCATCGCCTGCTCAGGCGAGATGAAATACGGAAAGCTCACTTCTCACCGCCGTTGGGGCCGAAAGTGTCTGCGCGCGAACGGCTTTGGATGACCGCACGGGACAGTTCGGCGATGCGGGCCTCGGGGATGTCAACCGCCCCGTCGGCGTCGATGGCGACCGCCGTCGGGTAGATGCCGCGCACCAGATCCGGTCCGCCGGTGGCCGAATCGTCATCGGCGGCGTCGTAGAGCGCCTCCACGGCAACCCGCAGCGCGGAATCGGCGTCGGTGACCTGCGCGTACAACTTCTTTATCGACGACTTGGCGAAGATCGACCCCGAGCCCACGGATTGGTAGCCCTCTTCTTCGATGTTCCAGCCGCCGGCGGCGTCGAACGACACTATGCGGCCCGCGGTGTCCGGGTCGGCTGCGTGGATGTCGTAGCCGGCCAGCAGCGGCAGCGCCACCAGCCCCTGCATCGCGGCGGCCAAGTTGCCGCGCACCATGATCGCAAGCCGGTTGACCTTGCCGGCGAACGTCAGCGGGACGCCTTCGAGCTTCTCGTAGTGCTCGAGTTCGACGGCGTACAGGCGGGCGAACTCGACGGCGATCGCGGCGGTTCCGGCGATGCCGGTGGCCGTGTAGTCGTCGGTGATGTACACCTTTTGCACATCGCGCCCGGCGATCATGTTGCCCTGCGTCGAACGCCGGTCCCCGGCGATGACGACACCACCGGGGAATTTCAGCGCGACGATCGTGGTCCCATGCGGCAGCTGAGAACTGGCGACGCCCGCTTGCGAGCCGCCGCCAAGACCCGCCGGCAGCAGCTCCGGCGCCTGGCGACGGAGAAAATCAGCGAACGAGGACAGGTCTACAGCGGAAGAATTAAGGGACAGGCGATCAGAGAACGGCCAGGTCACTGTCCGCCCTTTTGGACATACGCGCGGAC
>NZ_DATJYB010000373.1:0-10731 GCF_035499775.1 Mycobacterium sp.
CGCGATCCAGTTGGAGGACCAGGTATTTCCGAAGCGGTGCGGCCATCTGCCGGACAAGCAGGTCGTGGACGCCGCGGTGTTCGAGCAGACCCTGGCGGCCGCGCTGGACGCGAGATCCGACGACGACCTGCTGGTGGTGGCACGCACCGACGCCCGCGCCCCGCTCGGGCTGGACGCCGCGATCGAGCGGGCCAACCGCTACGCGCAAGCGGGCGCGGACATCATCTTCGTCGAGGCGCCGCAGGACTCCGACGAAATCGAGCGCATCGCAGCCGAAGTCGACGCTCCCCTGCTGATCAATCTGGTGCTCGGCGGCATGACGCCGTTGGAGTCGGCCTCGCGATTGCAGGAGCTGGGTTACGCGATCGCGATCCATCCGAGCAATCTGCTGATGCCGGCGACGTTCGGCATGCTGCAGAGCCTCTGCCAGCTCAACGGAACCGACGTCACCCCTCATCTGCCCACCAAACCTGCCGACTTCTTCAACATGGTTGGCATGGCGGAATGGCTGGAACTCGACGCCAAGTACGCAGGTAAGGACCCATCATGGGCATGACCATTATCGAGAAGATCTTCGCCCGCAAAGCCGGTCTGGACTCGGTGTCGCCCGGCGACACGGTGGTGGTGGACGTCGATATGACCGTCCTGATCGATCTGCAATTCGCCACGATGTGGATCCAGCCCAGTCGAATCCACGACCCCAACAAGCTAGCCGTCATCATGGACCACGCCGTACCCGCACCCACCATCAAGGATGCGGCCGGCGGTAGCCACGCCCGAAAGTTCGCCGCCCACTTCGGCATCGAACGCTTCTACGATGTCGGCCGGCACGGCATCTGTCACCAGGTGATCGCCGAGAACGGGCTGGCACGCCCGGGAGAAGTCCTGGCCTGCACCGACTCTCACACCTGCGCGGGCGGCGCCTACAACACCGCGGCCCGCGGGCTGGGGCCCGCCGAAGTGTATTCGATCATGTGCACCGGCACCACCTGGTTCCAGGTCGCGCCGACCGTCCGCTACGAACTCGATGGCATCAAACCAGACACGGTGAGCGGCAAGGACATCTTCCTGCACATCGCCAACGAATACGGCGACGCCGCCAACCTGAACTTGGAATACGGCGGCCCCGGCCTGGCCGGCATCCCGATGCACGACCGGCGCACCATCGCAACGCAGGGCGCTGAGGTATCGGCCGACTTCAGCACTTTCGAAGCCGACGACGTGCTAACCCGTTTCCTCGACGACACCGGCGTCACCGGATACACCACGGCCGCACCGGATCCCGACGCCTCCTACCACGACGTCCGGCACATCGACCTGGCGACGCTGGAGCCCTATGTGGCGCGGCCGGGCACCGTCAGCCGCAACGGGCTGCCCGTCTCCCAGTTAGGCAGGCAGAAGGTGGACCAGGCGTTCATCGGGTCGTGCGCAAACGGCCAACTCGAGGACCTCGAGATCGCTGCACGGCTGCTGCGCGGCAAGACCGTGGCTCCGGGCGTACGGCTGCTGGTCACGCCCGCCTCGCAGGCGGTATACCGGGATGCTATGCGGCTGGGCTATTTACAAGACCTCGCCGACGCCGGTGCCGTGATCACCAACTCCACCTGCGGCGCGTGCTTCGGCTACCACATGGGCGTGGTGGGACCCGGCGAGGTGTGCATCACGTCCAGCACCCGCAATTTCACCGGTCGGATGGGCAGCACCGAAGCGGAGATCTTCATGGCCTCACCGGCGACCGTGGCCGCCTCAGCGATCACCGGATATATCACCGACCCAAGGAGCGTGACGGCATGACGGTTGTGGTTAGCGGGAAAGTCTGGGTGTTCGGCGACGACCTGAACACCGACGCCATGTACCCGGCCTTCGCGATGAAAATGGATCCGCCCGAAGCGGCCAAGCACATCTTCTATGAGGTCCGCCCCGGCTGGACGGATCAGGTGTCGCCGGGTGACATTGTGGTGGCCGGCAAGAACTTCGGGGTAGGATCGTCGCGCCCGGTCGCTTCTCTGTTCACCGAACTCGGTGTCGCCGGACTGGTCGCCGAGGAATTCAACTCGCTGTTTTTCCGCAATGCTGTCAACGCCGGCCTGCCCGCAATGACCGTGCCGAACGCCACCTCCGTGTTCAGCGAAGGCAACACCGGAACCTTCGATCTGACCGCCGGCACCTGGCGCAACGACACCACGGGAGAATCGGGCACCATCCCCAAACTGCCCGGCCTGCTCCTCGAGATCATCGAAAGCGGCGGCGTCATGCCGCGATTGGCGGCGCAGGGTTTTCTGCCTGCCGAACTTGGCGACATGCTGCGCTCCAGCGCGGTAGCGATGCGCGGCGCCGGCAGCGGCGCGTGATGGCCCCGATCGGCAAGCTGCTGCGCCGCGTCCGCGCCGGCGAGCAGCGCAGCCAGTTGGCCGGCAGTCGGTTTGACGCCCCCGCGTCCATCACCGTCACCAGCCCGGAGTTCACCGATGGCGCCGCGATGCCGCAGTCCAGCGCGGGAAAGGGCGTCGGCGCCAACACCTCTCCCGCGTTGCGGTGGGACGGGCTGCCACCCGAGACCCGGCAGGTGGTGCTCGTCATCGACGACGTCGACGTTCCGCTGCCCCGACCGCTGCTACACACCGTCGCGGTGCTCGATCCGAAGCTCGACGGGGCGCCCGCGGGCGCATTGCAGCCGGAGACCTCTGGAATGCGTTTCCTCCGAGCAGATTTAGGTCACCGCGGCTATGCCGGCCCCCGCCCCATTCCCGGACACGGGCCACACCACTACCGGTTTCACGTACTCGCCATCGACCAACCCATTGCCGAGAACGTGACCACAGCCAAGGCCCTCCTGGCGGCGATGGCCGGGCATGTGCTGGCCCGGGGCACGCTGACGGGGACGTACGAACGCTAGTCTTCCGGAATCTCACGCTCGATCTCGTCGAGCCAGATCCGCGCGGACATGTCCGACGGGGCCCGCCAATCGCCACGCGGGGACAACGCACCGCCGTGGGACACCTTGGGGCCGTTGGGCAATGCCGAGCGCTTGAACTGGCTGAACGAGTAAAAGCGCTGCACGAAGACTTGCAACCAGTGCCGAATCTCCTTGAGCGAGTACGACGGTCGCTTGTCATCGGGGAACCCCGGCGGCCAGTTGCCGCGGTCGGGGTCGCTCCACGCGTGCCACGCCAGAAAGGCGATCTTCGCTGGCCGGAATCCGTAGCGAAGCACATGAAACAACGAAAAGTCCTGCAGCACATAAGGCCCGACCTTCGCCTCGCTGCTCTGCAGTTCCTCTTCCTCGCCGGTCGGAATGAGTTCCGGAGTGATCTCGGTTTCCAGCACCGACTGCAACACCGCGTCCACTCGCGCGTCGAACTGCCCCGACGAGATGACCCACCGGATCAGGTGCTGAATCAGTGTCTTGGGCACACCGCCGTTGACGTTGTAATGCGACATCTGGTCGCCGACACCATAGGTGGACCAGCCCAGCCCCAACTCCGAGAGATCACCCGTACCGAGAACTATCCCGCCGCGCTGGTTCGCCAGCCGGAACAGGTAGTCGGTGCGCAGGCCCGCCTGCACGTTCTCAAAGGTGACGTCGTAGACCTTTTCGCCGCGCGCGAAAGGATGATCCATCTCCTGCAGCATCAGCTTTGCGGTGTCGCGGATGTCGAGTTCGGCGAAGGTGACACCGAGCGCGCTGCACAGCTCGATCGCATTGCGCTTGGTGTGTTCTCCCGTCGCGAATCCGGGCAGGGTGAACGCCAGAATGTCGGTGCGCGGCCTGCCTTCCCGGTCCATCGCGCGCGCGGCGACGATCAGGGCGTGGGTGGAGTCCAGCCCGCCGGAAACCCCGATCACGACCTTCGGGTAGTCCAGCGCACGCAACCGTTGCTCGAGCCCGGAAACCTGGATGTTGTAGGCCTCGTAGCAATCCTGCTGCAGCCGTTGCGGGTCGGCCGGCACGAACGGAAAGCGCTCGACCTGTCGCATCAGCCCGATGTCGCCCGCCGGTGGCTGCAGCTGAAACTCGATGCGCCGGAACGACTCCGCCTTTCCGCGATGGTGACGCCGGTTGTCGTCGAACGTCCCCATCCGCAGCCGCTCGGAGCGCAGCAGCCCGATGTCGACGTCGGCCACCGAGCGCCGCTCCCCCTTGGGAAAGCGCTCGGATTCGGCGAGCAGCACACCGTTTTCCCAGATCATGGTCTGGCCGTCCCAGGCCAGATCCGTGGTCGATTCGCCCTCCCCGGCGGCGGCATAGACGTACGCGGCCAGACAGCGCGCTGAGGCCGATCGCGCGAGCAGGCCACGGTCCTCGGCGCGCCCGATGGTGATCGGGCTGCCGGACAGGTTGGCCAGCACCGTCGCACCCGCCAGAGCCGCCTCGGCGCTGGGCGGAATCGGCACGAACATGTCCTCACAGATTTCGACGTGCAGCACGAACCCGGGTACGTCGAAGGCGGCGAACAGCAGATCCGGGCCGAAGAGGGCGTCGAACTTGCCGATGCGGATGATGTCGCGCTCGTCGTCTCCGGCCGCGAGTTGGCGGAGCTCGTAGAACTCCCGGTAGGTCGGCAGATACGACTTGGGCGCCACTCCGAGCACGTCGCCGCGGTGGATGACGACGGCGGTGTTGTAGATGCGGTGGCCATGCCGCAGCGGCGCCCCCACCACCAGCACGGGCAGCAGATCGGTGGTGGCCGTGATCAGATCGAAGAGGGCATTCTCGACGGCGTCGAGCAACGAATCCTGCAGCAGGATGTCCTCGATGGAGTACCCCGACAGCGTCAGCTCCGGGAAGACGGCCAGGGCAACGCCGTCGTCGTGGCACTGACGCGCCAACCCCAATACCGACGCGGCATTGGCCGCCGGGTCGCCGAGCGTGGTGTGGTGGGTGCACGCGGCGACGCGGGCAAAGCCCTGGCTGTAGACGTTGTAGAAGTCCTTGTAGAAATCCACGTGCTCTATTGTGGCCTACGCTCGGTGTGGTGAACTCCCCCGAATCGCCGGAGCTGGTCGGCGTGCTGACCGGCCGCCGGGTCGCGGTACTGACGGGCGCCGGGATTTCCACCGACTCGGGCATACCCGACTACCGGGGCCCCGATTCGCCGCCGAGCAATCCCATGACGATCCAGCAGTTCACTTCGGACCCGGTGTTCCGGCAGCGCTACTGGGCCCGCAACCACCTCGGCTGGCGGCACATGGACGACACCCAGCCCAACGCCGGGCACCGGGCGCTGGCCGCGCTCGAGCACGCCGGAGCGGTGACCGGCGTGATCACCCAGAACGTCGACCTGCTGCACACCAAGGCGGGCAGCCGACACGTCGTCAATCTGCACGGCAGCTACGCGCACGTGACCTGCCTGGATTGCGGCCACACCATGGGCCGCGCCGTACTGGCCGAACGGCTCGAGGCACTCAACCCGGGATTCACCGAACGCGCCGAAGCCGTCGGTGGGCTGGCCGTGGCGCCCGACGCGGACGCCGTCGTGTCCGACACCGCGTCGTTCCGGTATCTCGACTGTCCGGCCTGCGCCGGCATGCTGAAGCCCGACATCGTCTACTTCGGCGAAAGCGTGCCCAAAGACCGTGTGGCCCAGGCCTATTCGCTGGTGGAGCAGTCCGAGGCACTGCTGGTCGCGGGCTCGTCGCTGACGGTGTTCTCCGGCTACCGGTTCGTGCGGCACGCCGCCTCGCTCGGCATGCCGATCGCCATCGTGAACCGGGGCCGCACCCGCGGCGACGACCTGGCCACCGTCAAGGTCGACGGCGGCTGCTCGGAATTGCTGACCCTACTCGTGAACGAGCTGGCGGGCGTGCCCGCGGGCTAGAAACTGCAGGGCATTTTGCCGATGGCGTGGATGAAATTGCCGGTCACGAATGTCGGCCCGCCCGCCTCGATGTCGGGCACCTGACGCAGCAACTCGCCGAAGACCGCACGCAGCTGTGACCGCGCCACATGGGCGCCGAGACAGAAGTGCAGCCCGCCGCCGCCGAAACCCACGTGCGGGTTGGGACTGCGGCTCAGGTCGAAACGCTCCGGGTGATCGAACGCCTCCTCGTCCCGGTTGCCCGACGAGTAGAACATCACCACCTTCTCACCGGCCGCGATGGTCTGCCCGCCGAGTTCGAAATCCGTGGTGGCCGTGCGGCGGAAGGTCATCACCGGGGTGGCCCAGCGGACGAACTCCTCCACCGCCGTACCGATGCGGTCCTCGAACGCCGCCCCCAGCCAGGCCCGCTGATCGGGGAATTCGGTTAGCGCCTTCAGCGCGTGGCTGGTGGTCTGGCGGGTGGTGTCGTTGCCGGCCACGGCCAGCAACACAAAGAACGCGGCCACGTCCGCATCGGTGAGCCGGTCGCCGTCGACTTCGGCGTTGACCAGGCTGCTGAACAGGTCGTCGCCGGGGTGTTCACGACGGTGCGCGGCCAACGAGCCGGCGACTTGATGCAGGTAGACCTGGTTTTCGAAGGCGACCTCCAGCGGGTGGCGGCCATTCAGGTAGTCCGGATCGGTGAAGGACACCAGCGCGTCGGCGGCATGCGCCACCTGCTGGCGCTCGGATTCCGGGATCCCCACCATGTCCGACAGCGTCCGGATGGGTAGCTCCTTGGCGCAATGCTCCACGAAATCGGCGCCGCTGCCCGCCGCGCGCAGCTCCGCGACAATCGTCTTGGCGTTGGCGTTGATCGACTCTTCGATGCGGCGCACCTGGCGCGGCGTGAACGCGGCGTGGGCGAGCTTGCGCAGCTTGGTGTGTCGCGGCGGGTCCATGGCCAGGAAGGACTGCGACGCCTCGAGCAATTCCTCGGGGAAGTTCTCGAACATCACCCCCTTGCCGGAGCTGAACACGTCGTTGTTGCGGCTCACCGTGACGATGTCGGCGCGCCGGGTGACGGCCCAGTAGCCGCGGTCCTCGGGATCGGGCATCATCGCGTCTTCGGCCGGCGGGTGCCAGCTGACGGGCCGCTCGGCGCGCAGCACCGCGAACGAACGTTCGCGATCGTCGGCGGTCGTCGACCAGAAGGCACGCGACGATAGGTCGATTGGGTCGTAGGTACGGCCGGACGTCCCTGCCATTGCTGTCATATTCACGACAATATGTCTAGACAATATGTCTAGTCAAGATGTACATCCACCGGTTATGCTCAGCAAATGGCATCGGTCACCCGCAAGCCACAGGCGAATCGCAAGCAGCGGCGCGAGCAGATGGAACAACGCCTGCTGGACGCCACCGAGCGGCTGATGAGCGACGGGACCAGCTTCACCGAGCTCAGCGTGGACCGGCTGTCGACCGAAGCCGGCATCTCGCGCGCCAGCTTCTATATCTACTTCGAGGACAAAGGCCATCTGCTGCGCCGTCTCACCAGCGAGGTGTTCGCCGAGCTGGCCAGCGCGGGGGAACGCTGGTGGGGTGTGGCGGGGCGACGCAATCCGGACGACGTGCGCGCCGCGATGGCGGGGATCATTGCCAGCTTTCGGCGTCATCAGCCGGTGCTCGTCGCGCTCAACGAGATGGCCGGATACGACCCGGCGACGGCGCGGACCTATCGCGAGCTGCTGATCGAAATCTCGGGGCGGGTTACCCAGGTCGTCGAGGACGGGCAGGCCGACGGCTCGATCCGTCCGGAACTGCCTGCGGCCACCACGGCCAGCGCGCTGACCTGGATGGTCGAGCGGTCGTGCCAGCAGAACCTACCGGCAAAGCCACCTGACTACGATGCGGAGCTGGCCGAAACACTAACCGAAATCGTCTGGGGCGCACTATATCTCAGGTCGCCCTAGGGATCAGGTCAGCGCGACCTTCTCAGCTCGGCGACGAAGCTGCGTCCGAAGTTGTCGACCACCTGCCAGGAGTAGGGGCTGATGCTGCGGGCGTGGCCGAGGTTGTGCACGGCGTACCGGCCGTCCTGCTCCTGCCGAATGCCGTCGACGCGCAGACCGTTGGATGTTGTGAGTGCCCACATGATGGTGTCCCCTTGTTCTCGCTTGGATGCTGAGAAAAGGGTCGCGGGAGGGGCTTCAAGGATCCTTGCTAAGTTCTTGCGGTTTTCTCAAAGCCGCGGCTACACGGCCACCAGGTCGTCGGCATGCACCGCGGGACGGCGCAGTTCGCCGGGCAGCTCGGAGGTCGACCGGCCCATCATGGTGGCGAGTTCGATTGCGTCGTAGGCAACTACGCCCCGGGCCACCATGACCGCGTCCGGTCCGCGCAATTCGATGACGTCACCCGCGGAAAACCCGCCCGAGACCGCGGTGATACCCGCGGGCAGCAACGAGCGGCGTTGCGCCACCACCGCGCGCACCGCCCCGGCGTCCAGCGTCAGCCAACCGGTCGCGTCCGCGGCGTAACGCACCCAGAACCGTCGCGCCGACATCCGGTCGGACCGCGCGGCGAACACCGTGCCCACCGAGGCGTCGGCCAGCGCGGTCGCGGCGTCGGTGGCGGCGGCCAGCAGCACCGGCACACCGGCATCGGCGGCCAGCAGCGCTGAGGACACCTTCGACGCCATCCCGCCCGTGCCCAGGTGGCTGCTCTGGCCGGCCACCACGCCGTCCAGGTCGGTCGGCCCGGACACCTCCGCAATAAACTCGGCGCCCTTGGACTTTCGCGGATCGGCGGCATAGAGGCCGTCGATGTCGGAAAGCAGCACCAGCGCGTCGGCACCCACCAGGTGCGCCACCAGCGCCGAAAGCCGGTCGTTGTCGCCGAAGCGGATCTCGTTGGTGGCCACCGTGTCGTTCTCGTTGACGATCGCCACCGCATGCAACGCGCGCAGCCGGTCCAACGTGCGCTGAGCGTTGGTGTGCTGCACCCGCATCGAAATATCGTGTGCGGTCAGCAGCACCTGCCCCACCGTGCGGCCGTAGCGCGCGAACGCCGCACTCCACGAGTTCACCAGCGCGACCTGCCCGACGCTGGCCGCCGCCTGCTTGGTCGCCAAATCGTTTGGGCGACGCGATAATCCCAGCGGCTCGATGCCCGCGGCGATGGCGCCCGAGGACACGATGACGACGTCGGAGCCCGCCTTCATGCGGCCCTCGATCGCGTCGACAAGGCCGGCCAGCCGGCCAGCGTCGAATACGCCCGACGGCGTGGTCAAAGCCGTGGTGCCGACCTTGACGACGACGCTGCGCGCGGTGCGGATGGCTTCGCGGTGAGGACTGGTCATGACCCCTGGCCGCTTTCGCGGCGCTGCCGGCGGGCCGCTTTGCGCTCGGCGGCTCCGACGCGGTCGGTTCCTTCCAGGCGCGCGTCGGTGCCGCGGCCGGACATCGTGACGTCCACACCGGCGGGCGTCTGGGGTTCCCAGTCGAAGGTCATCTCGCCGATGGTCACCGCGCATCCTGGCTTCGCACCCAGCCTCAGCAGCTCCTCCTCGACACCCAGGCGCGCCAGGCGGTCGGCGAGATAGCCGACGGCTTCGTCGTTGTCGAAGTTGGTCTGGCTGATCCAGCGTTCCGGCCGCGCGCCGGTGACCACGAAACCACCGTGTCCGTCCGACTCCACGGTGAAGCCGCTGTCGTCCACCGGAACCGGGCGGATCACCGGCCGCCGGGCCACCACCGGCGGGCGCTGCGCATTGTAGGCCTCGATCATCTGCCACAGGCCAAAGATCAACGGCTGCACGCCTTCCCGGGTAGCCGTGGATACTTCGAAGACCGGCCAGCCGCGCTCGGCGATGTCGTCGCGGACGAACTCGGCGAGCTCGCGGGCTTCCGGCACGTCGATCTTGTTGAGCACCACCGCGCGGGGCCGCTCGGTCAGATCGACGAGTACCGTATCCCGTTGCAATGTCGGCGTGTAGGAAGCGAGCTCGGCCTCCAGCGCGTCGATGTCGGAGATCGGGTCGCGGCCCGGCTCGGCGGTGGCGCAGTCCACGACGTGTACCAGCACGGCGCAGCGTTCGATATGCCGCAGGAAGTCCAGGCCCAGGCCACGGCCCTCGGAGGCGCCCGGGATCAAGCCGGGCACGTCGGCCACGGTGAATGAGTGCTCGCCCGCCGAGACCACCCCGAGGTTGGGAACCAGCGTGGTGAACGGGTAGTCGGCGATCTTGGGCTTGGCCGCCGAGATCACCGAGACCAGCGAGGACTTTCCGGCGGACGGAAACCCGACCAGGCCGACGTCGGCGACGGTCTTGAGTTCGAGGGTGAGGTCGCGGGACTGGCCCTGCTCGCCGAGCAGCGCGAAACCGGGGGCCTTGCGGGCGCGCGATGCCAGCGCCGCGTTGCCCAGGCCGCCACGGCCGCCGGCAGCGGCTTCGAAGCGGGTGCCCGCGCCGACCAGGTCGGCCAGTAACCGGCCATTCTCGTCCAGGACCACGGTGCCGTCGGGAACCTTGACTTCCAGGTCCGAGCCGGCGGCGCCGTCGCGGTTACTGCCCATCCCCTGCTTGCCCGATGGCGCGGTGACGTGCGGGTGGAAGTGGAAGTCGAGCAGCGTGTGCACCTGCGGGTCGACGACGAACACGATGCTGCCGCCGCGGCCGCCGTTGCCCCCGTCGGGACCGCCCAGCGGTTTGAACTTCTCGCGATGGACCGAGGCGCAGCCGTTACCGCCGGAACCTGCCCGCGCGTGGACGACGACCCGGTCGACAAACCGAGGCATCGAGCTACCCCTTAGTCGGCGGATCCCCCGGCCGGGACGATGCTGACGGTTTTGCGTCCACGCTTGACGCCGAACTCGACAGCGCCGGCCGCGGTGGCAAACAATGTGTCATCCCCGCCGCGGCCCACGT
>NZ_DATJYB010000374.1:0-3992 GCF_035499775.1 Mycobacterium sp.
AATTGGTCGTGACCAGTTGACCATTCACGCTGATCGTGGGTCATCGATGACCTCGAAGCCGGTGGCGTTCCTGCTCGCCGATCTCGGTATCACCCAGTCGCATTCGCGGCCGCACGTCTCCAACGACAACCCGTTCAGTGACTATGCCGAGGGCGTGGTTATGCCGAGCGCAGGCCCGGGTCCCCGGGTTCGCGCTGGCCGGGGCACTGCGGTCGCGTGAACCGCTCGGGATAATCAGAGGCTTTCCAGGTAGGCGAGCAGGGTGTCCGGCGGCTGGTAACGCTTGGTGGTCACCTCCGTTTGTGTCGTGCGATCGAGTGCACGTTGTTTGACGGCGAGGTCGGCGTGCATGTAAATCTGCGTTGAGGCGATACTTTCGTGGCCGAGCCAGAGAGCGATCACCGAGATGTCCACGCCCGCCTCGCGCAAGAACATGGCCGCGGTGTGCCGCAGGGTGTGCGGGGTGACCCGTTTGCCGGTCAGCGATGGACATCGCGCCGCCGCCGCGGTCGCGTACTTCGTGATTAGCCAGCCGACGGTGTCGGTGCTCAGCGGTGTCCCGTTGCGGTTGGGGAACAATGGTGAGTCGGGTTCGCCCGGGTACGCCGCCAACCATTCGCGCAGTACGGTGACGGTGCTGGTGGTCAGCGGGGTAGCTCGTTGCTTGCGGCCTTTGCCGTGACATCGCACATGCGGGCCGGTTGATAGCGCTAGGTCACACCGTCGCAGACCGGTCAGTTCGCTGACGCGTAAACCGGTTTGGATTGCCAAGGTCAACAGGGCGTGGTCTCGCCGTCCGAGCCAGGCGGCGCGGTCGGGGACGGCCAGCAGTGCCTGAGCCTCGTCTTTGGTGAGGAAGCAGACGATGACTCGGTCGAATCGCTTCTGCGGTATAGCCAGCACCCGCGCGATCACCTCGGCGTGTTCGGGATGTTCAAGCGCGGCGAACCGGAACATCGAGTGGATCGCGGCCAGGCGGGCGTTTCGGCTGCGAATGCTGTTGTGCCGCTCGGTTTCCAGGTAGGTAAGGAACGCTGCGATGGTCGGGGCGTCGAGATCGGTGAAGTCAAGGTCGGCCGGGGTGATCTTCTTGCGGTCGGCGACGAACACCAGCAGCAGCCGGAACGCGTCTCGGTATGCGGCGACTGTGGCGGGGCTGGCGTGACGCTGGGTCGCGAGCCGGTCGGTGAAGAACTTCTGCAGTGTGGGGGCGACGGCGCTCATGAGAGTTCTCCGAGGAATCGTTCGAGCCGCCGGCCGACGATGGCAAAGAGTTCGGGTGACGCCTCGAGATACCAATAGGTGCAGGCCGGATCGCTGTGGCCAAGAACAGCCGACAGCAGCGGGATCTTGGAATCGACATCGGCGCCGTGCTCATGCCAATCGCATAGTTGACGGACGGCATAGGCATGCCTCAGATCATGAATGCGGGGGCGGGCCCGTTGTCCACGCCCGGTCAGCCCAGCCCGATCGATTAAACCGGGGAACGTTGCGTGGATCGAATCCTTGTTCATCCGGGTGCCCCAGATCGACACGAACATCGACGGCGACAACGGTTTCGGGAACCTAGACCGGTCGACCATGGCGAAATAGCGGTCCAAGGCCTGGATCGTCGATTCATGCAGAGGCACTGTCCTGTTGCCGCGTTTAGCATGTCGGACGTGCAGCAGTGGTCGTTTACGGTCGAGGTCGGCGCGGTCGAGGGCGAGTGCTTCACCCAGCCTCAGGCCGGTCACACTCAACAGCCCGATGAACGTCTCGTAGGTCGCCGCGCGTAGGGCTGGTTTCAGGGCGTGTGCGGCAGCCATCAACGCGGCGATGTCGGTGTCGGAATAGATGTAGGGCGCGACCCTGTGCTGTCGGGCCGGTAGCAGATCGTGGGGCGGAACCTCGTTTGCGGGGTCGATGGTGTGCAGGTATTCGGCGAACCCGCGCACGATGCCCAGCCGTTGACGCCACCAGGCGGGATTGGTGTTCGCGGGTAGTTTCGCCCAGGCCAGGGCCAGCTCGGTGGTCACATGGTCGGCGCTGTGGTGGTCCAGGTAGTCGAGGAAGCCGGGTAACAGCCATCCGGCGTCGACGAGTTTGAAGCCCAAGCCGCGGCGCAGGGCGAGGTATGTGGCGGCGGCAGCCCGCAGGTCGGTCATCGCGCACCGGGCCAGGGTCGCGCCAACTCGCCGGTCAGCACCGCACCGATGGTCGTGTATGACCGCGTGACCGCCAACGTCCGGTGCCGCATCAGCTGCGCGATCTCGCTCCACGGCGCACCGTGGAGCACCAGCTGGGTCGCGGTGCCGCGCCGGAACCGGTGAGCGCTGATGGCCGGCAGCCCGGCGCGACGGGAGACACGGGCCGTCACGTCACCCACCGCGATGCCGGTCAGAGCGCCTTCAGCGGCTCTGACCTTCACGAACAGCGCACGGCATCCAGGGGGAACCCGGCGGTGACCGTCACGAAGATAGGCCGCGATGGCTTCGCCGACGTCACCGGGGAGCGGGACGAGTTCGTGGCGGTTGTCCTTGCCGTGGATTGTGATTTCGCCACGGCGCCAATTGATGTCATCGACGGTCAGGTTGGCCAGCTCGCCGCGGCGCAGGCCCAGCCGCCATAACGCCGTCAGGATCGCGTAGTCGCGCAGCCCGACATCAGAACTACGGTTGCAGGCGGCCAGCATCCGCCGGAAGTCGTCCTCGCTTACCGCGGGCGCCAGAGCGGGCTGGTGTCCGGCGACCTTGGGCAACGCCGCGGCCAAGTCGGTGGGAATCGTGCCCGACACATGCAGGAACCGCAGCAACGACGCCAACGCGGTCACGGTCTTCTTCGACCAGCCGATGCTGGAACGTCCGCATACCGCCACCACGTATTCGGTGACTTCCGTCGCCGACAGCTGGGTCGGGTCGGCGTAACGGTTCAGCAAATCACGGCAGAAGCGTTTGGCGACAAGCAGATAACTGCCGATCGAGCTTTCAGCGAGTCCGCGTTCGAGGGTCAGGAAGTCTCGATATCGCCGCAGAATCTCACCCGCCTGATCGGTCTGCGGAACCTCGGGCGGTGCCACCCCGATCTCGCGGAGATAGGCCAGGAGAAGCGAGAAATTCGCTGCCGACACCAGGGTGGAGCGGCCGGCCCGTTGGCGTGCATACACCAGGTCGCGGATGCAGTCGGCGTCCACGTCGCAAACATCCAGGCGGTGGTCACCCAGCCAGCGGTTCAACGCCCTTAAGTGACGGACCTGCCACCGGACTGCATCTGGCCCGTAGCCTCGCCGTGCGAGCTCTGCCCGGAATCCGCTCTCGTGCACCGTCAGTGGACCGTCGAAACCTATCGCGCGCCGGTTCATGCCGCCTCCTCCGTCGAAGAATTCGTACAGAGAAAGCGTCAAGCCGTCAGACGATTATCCCGAGCGGTTCACGCGACCGCAGTGCCCCGGCCAGCGCGAACCCGGGGACCCGGGCCTGCGCTCGGCATAACCACGCCCTCGGCATAGTCACTGTTATCCGGAATTCCGGATAACAGTGAGTCGCAGTTCAAGACGCTGAAGTACCGGCCCGACTTCCCCGGCCGGTTCGACTCGATCGAGGCAGCCCGCGTGCACTGCCAAGCCTTCTTCCCTTGGTACAACGACGAGCATCGTCACACCGGGCTAGCGCTTCATACACCCGCCGACGTCCACTACGGCACCGCCGCCATCACCCACGAGAAGCGAGCGGGCGTGCTTGACGCCGCATATGCAGCCCACCCGGAACGCTTCGTACGCAAGCCCCCGGAGCCACCCAAGTTACGCCCCGAAACATGGATCAACCGGCCCGACGACACCGAGGAGGCTACTCACTAAATTCCGCTGAACCGTGCCTCAAACAGGTTGACAGATTCCGCACCCCTCAGAGCCGACTGGGGGCCAAGTGGTCGCAGGTTCAAATCCTGTCAGCCCGACTTAATTCATTGCAGGTCAGGACGTATTTTCTGTCAAAGCTAGCAAACGCGGTGTGATC
>NZ_DATJYB010000375.1:0-7645 GCF_035499775.1 Mycobacterium sp.
ACTCGGCGTCGGCGAGCACCTCGAACAGCTGCTCGGGCGTGACGGCGAGGTCAACACTGTTGCGGAACACATGTGGCGCTTCGTCGGTGAAGCTCAAGTCGACGCGCTCGCAGGGGAACATGGTTACAAACCTAGCCGGGACCGTCGCTGGCCGCGGCCAGCAGTGGCACCACGACATCGCTGATCGGTGTGGCCAGGCCGTGGGCGCGAGCCTTGCGGATGATCACCCCGTTGCGGATGTCCCATTCCATCCGGCGGTGGTGTTCCCGGTCGGCCAGTATCGAGGTGCCCATGTCCTGCGTTGCGTGGCGAAACAGGTCGGCGAACCCGTCGACAACGTCGTCGGGCAGCCGGGCGCCCTCGGCCCGGGCGACGGCCAGGCATTCGGCGACATAGCGGCGGGATAGCTCGGCCACGTCGTCGCGCCGGAACATGCCCGAACGCCGCCCGGACAGCGCCATGAATCCGGCCAGCGCGTTGGTGAGCAACTTGCGCCAGGCCGCGGTGATGAAGTCGGGGTCGCAGTCCACCTGGCAGCCGGCGCCGCGCAACAGCTCGGCGAGCTCCGCCGGCATCGGTCCGCTGGGCAGCACCAGCCGGGCTTCGCCGCGCACCCGCACCCAGCCTTCGGGCTGGGTCTCGGCCGAGTACCACACGATGCCGGGCACCACCGGCGACGACGGACAGTGCGGCTGGACCTGCTCGACCTGCTCGACCCCGTTCTGCAACACAGCCACGATGGTGTGCTCGGCGCACAGGCGTGTGAGCCAGCCGTGCGCGTCGTCGATCTGGGTGGTCTTGACCGCCAGCACCACGACGTCCACCGGGCCGGTGATGTGACTGGGATCGGTGTGCACCGGACCGGGCACCACGATCGGATCCCGGCCGTCGGGGCGTAGTTCGATGCTTTCGCGCGGGGTGTGACCGCACACCAATACCTGATGCCCGGCTTGGTGCAGCAGGGCGGCGATCGTCGTGCCGACGGCGCCGGGGCCGACGAGAGCGATGTTTGTGGCTTCAGGGGCTATGTGACCGAAGTTACTCCGCGCGCCGACTGTTTAGACTGGGCAGTCGTTCAAAAGGTAAAGGGGAGTGTTTGTGCTGCGCAGCCGAACCGCTGGTTCGCTACGGACTCACGACGCCGGGCAGCAGGTGACCTTGGCAGGCTGGGTGGCCCACCGCCGCGACCACGGCGGCGTCATCTTCATCGACCTGCGCGACGCGTCCGGCATCGCGCAGGTGGTGTTCCGCGACGCCCTTGGAGAGGGGCAGGTGTTGGCACAGGCGCACCGGCTGCGCGCCGAGTTCTGCATCGCGGTGTCGGGCGTCGTCGAGATCCGCCCGGAAGGCAACGCCAACACCGAGATTCCGACCGGCGAGATCGAGGTCAACGCCACCTCGTTGACGGTGCTCGGCGAGAGCGCGCCGCTGCCGTTTCAGCTGGACGAGCCCGCCGGCGAGGAGCTGCGCCTGAAGTACCGCTACCTCGACCTGCGCCGCGACGGTCCGGCCGCGGCAATTCGGTTGCGCTCCAAGGTGAATGCGGCCGCACGTGAAGTGCTGTCGCGGCACGACTTCGTCGAGGTCGAGACGCCGACCATCACCCGCTCGACGCCGGAAGGGGCGCGCGACTTCCTGGTGCCGGCCCGGCTGCGGCCCGGCACCTTCTACGCCCTGCCGCAGAGCCCGCAGCTGTTCAAGCAGCTGCTGATGGTGGCCGGGATGGAGCGCTACTACCAGATCGCGCGGTGCTACCGCGACGAGGATTTCCGCGCCGACCGGCAGCCCGAGTTCACCCAGCTCGACATGGAGATGAGCTTCGTCGACGCCGAGGACATCATCGCGATCTCCGAAGAGATCCTGACGGCGCTGTGGGCGCTGATCGGCTACCAGATTCCGACACCCCTGCCGCGGATCAGTTACGCCGACGCCATGCGACGCTTCGGCTCGGACAAGCCCGACATGCGGTTCGGGCTGGAGCTCGTCGAGTGCACAGAATTCTTCAAAGACACCACATTCCGCGTCTTCCAGGCGCCCTACGTCGGCGCCGTGGTGATGCCCGGCGGCGCCTCGCAGCCGCGGCGCACGCTGGACGGCTGGCAGGAGTGGGCCAAACAACGCGGGCACCGCGGCCTGGCCTACGTGTTGGTCGCCGAGGACGGCACACTGGGCGGCCCGGTGGCCAAGAACCTGACCGACGCCGAGCGCGACGGGCTGGCCGCGCACGTCGGGGCCGAACCCGGCGACTGCATCTTCTTCTCCGCCGGCCCGCCCAAGCCGTCCCGGGCGCTGCTGGGGGCGGCCCGCGGCGAGATCGCCGCCCGGCTGGGCCTGATCGACCCGGATGCATGGGCGTTCGTCTGGGTGGTCGACCCGCCGTTGTTCGAGCCCGCCGCAGACGCCACCGAAGCCGGTGACGTGGCGGTGGGCTCGGGCGCGTGGACCGCGGTGCACCACGCGTTCACCGCACCCAAGCCCGAATACCAGGACGCGGTGGACACCGATCCGGGCAACGTGCTCGCCGACGCCTACGACATCGTCTGCAACGGCCACGAGATCGGCGGCGGCTCGATCCGTATCCACCGCCGCGACATTCAGGAACGGGTGTTCGCCGTGATGGGCCTGGATCGGGCCGAGGCGGAAGAGAAATTCGGTTTCTTGTTGGAGGCGTTCACGTTTGGCGCGCCGCCGCACGGCGGGATCGCGTTCGGCTGGGACCGGATCACCGCGCTGCTGGCCGACGTGGACTCGATCCGCGAGGTGATCGCGTTCCCCAAGACCGGCGGCGGCGTCGACCCGCTCACCGACGCGCCGGCGCCGATCACCGCCCAGCAGCGCCGGGAGTCCGGAATAGACGCCAAGCCCAAACAGGTTTGACCGGGCATGACCAAGAACTTCCCCGGCATCGCCGAACTGAACGCGTTCAACAACAACATCATCGACGAGTTCCGTGCCAACGACGGCAAGGTCGGCGGGCAATTCGCCAATTCGAACCTGCTGCTGCTCACCACGACGGGCGCGAAGTCCGGCCGGCAGCGGGTGTCTCCGCTGGCGTACTTCCGCGTCGACGGCAAGCTGATCATCATCGGGTCCTTCGCCGGCGCCCCGGTGAGTCCGGCCTGGGTGCACAACTTGCGGGCCGACCCGGCCGCGCACGTCGAGGTGGGTACCGACTCGTTCGACGTGACCGCTCGCGAACTGCCGACGCGGGAGCGCGACGAGCTCTTCGAGAAGATCGCCGCCGCGGCTCCCGGCTTCGCCGAATACCAGTCGAAGACCAGCCGGGTGATTCCGCTGTTCGAGCTGCACCGGGTCCAAGCGACCTAGGCGGGCGCCGCGCGCGGCGGTGAGGTAAGCAAGCCTGATGAGCACCTCACTGCAGTCCCGGGCGGCCCGGGTCGCCGACCGCGGCCAGGCGGCGTTCGAACGGCTGCGTGACGCGGGGTTCACGATCCTGCAGACCGCGGTGACTGCCGGTCTGGCCTGGTACATCGCCCACGACG
The DNA here is from genome assembly GCF_035499775.1 of Mycobacterium sp. Lineage (GTDB taxonomy): Bacteria > Actinomycetota > Actinomycetes > Mycobacteriales > Mycobacteriaceae > Mycobacterium. Next base: position 3,504 of record NZ_DATJYB010000375.1, read on the forward strand.
TGCTCCACCATCCGCAACCGTTCTTCGCGCCGGTCTCCGCCGCCGTCTGTTTGTCGGCCAGCAACGTGTTACGCGGGGTGCGCGCCATCCAGATGATTGTCGGGGTGGCCCTGGGGATCGTGATCGGCGTGATCGTGCAGAAGCTGCTGGGGGTGGGGCCCGTCCCCATCGGGGTGGCCGCGCTTTTCGCGCTGGCTTGCGCGGTGCTGCTGGGGCGGGGCTACATCGGGCAGGGGTTGATGTTCGTCAACCAGACCACCGTTTCGGCGATCCTGGTCCTGGCGTTGTTCCGCAGCGGCGTCAGTTTCGAACGCATCTACGACGCCCTGATCGGCGGCGGGCTGGCCTTGATCGTGGCGATCCTGTTCTTCCCGGCCGACCCGCTCAAGCTGGTCGGCAGCGCGCGCGCCGGGGTGCTGCAGGCCCTGCACGGCGTCCTGTGCCGCACCGCGGATTTCGCCGCCGGTCGCAAGAAGGCGCCGACCGACTGGCCGCTGTCGGCAGTCGACCGGGTGCATGAGCAACTCGGCGCCCTGATCCAGGCCCGGACCACGGCCCGCCAGGTGGTGAAGGTGGCGCCGCGCCGATGGGGGATGCGCCAATCCGTCTACGGGGCGGACGAGCAGGCGTTGTACGTGGCGCTGCTGGCCGGCTCCGTGATGCAGCTGGCGCGGGTCGTCGCGCCAACCCTGCACGACCCCGATTGGCTGCCGCGGCCGGTTCCCGCGTTGCTCACCAGCCTCGCGTCGGCGACCCGTCTCAGCGACGTGGATCCCGTCGCCGCGGCGGCGTACGCCAGCACGGCGAGCCACCATGCCTCCGTGCTGCAATCCGAGGCCCACGAGAAAAGCCAGGTCGTGCTTGCCGGCGTCGTGCAGGCGTGCGTCGACGACCTGCAACGCGTGATCGAGCTGTCGCCCGCCCAGCTCACGTCGAATCGGCGAGAAACTCCTGGACCAGCTTCTTCGGCGCTTGCGTGAGCCAGGCCTCGGTGATCAGCTCCTCGAGCTCGAGGATTTCGATCGCAGCCAGCTTGACCAGCACCGCCGGATAGCCGTCGAAATGCGGCGTGGTGAAATACACCTCCGGCTGGTCGGCGATCAACGCGAACTTGACGCCTTCGTCGGACACCCGGACACCGAGGATGTCGCCCGCCGGCGGCTCCAACCCGATCTCGTTGAGGGCTTCGCGGTCGGACTTGCGCAGCGGGCGCTCCCAGGCCACCAACTTCTTACCCACCCGCCAGTCGTGCGGTGCGGGCTCCGCGGTCAGCGGTAGCTCGCCGACAATGCGGGCGACGTCGTTCCAGGTGGCCACATGTTGATTGTGCTCCGGCTATGGTGCGCTTGGTGCCGTATTCTCGTCCCTTGCGGCCAGCCGTGGTTTGTTTGCAGGAAGGTAGCTGTGCGGAACTCTGTCCCAGACACCCATCGCTACCGGGTCACGCACCGCACCGAATACCACTACTCCGACGTCGTGACCAGCTCCTATGGCCGCGGTTTTCTCACGCCGCGGGACTCGCTGCGGCAACGTTGCGTCGCGCACCGGCTGACCATCGAGCCGACTCCGGCCGACAGTTCCACCAGCCGCGACAACTACGGCAACATCAGCTCGTATTTCCATGTCACCGAGCCGCACAATGCCCTGACGATCACCAGTGACTCCATCGTCGACGTGGCCCCACAACCGCCCGGGGTCTACGGAAGCGGGCCGGCACTGGAACCGTGGGAGGCCGCCCGGCCGAGCGGGATGCAGGGGGCGCTGGAGACCGACTTCACGCTGGATCTGACCCCGCCCGAGATCACCGACGAGGTACGCGCATACGCGGCCCCCAGCTTCGAGCCCGGACGCCCGCTGGTCGAGGTGTTGCGCGACCTGGCGACTCGCATCTTCAACGACTTCACCTACCGCTCGGGGTCCACTACGGTGTCCACCCGGGTCAATGAGGTTCTGGAAGCCCGGGAAGGGGTATGCCAAGACTTCGCGAGGCTCGCTATCGCCTGCCTGCGCGCCAACGGTCTGGCGGCCTGCTACGTATCCGGGTATCTGGCCACCGACCCACCGCCTGGAAAGGATCGGATGATCGGCATCGACGCCACCCACGCCTGGGCCTCGGTCTGGACGCCGCAGCAGCCGGGTCAGTTCGAGTGGCTGGGGCTTGACCCCACCAACGACCAGTTGGTGGACCAGCGCTACATCATGGTCGGCCGGGGCCGCGACTACGCGGACGTGCCGCCGCTGCGCGGTATCATCTACACCAACTCGGAGCACAGCGTGATCGACGTCGCGGTCGACGTGGTGCCGTTCGAAGGTGATGCGCTGAATGCGTGACTTCCACTGTCCCAACTGTGGTCAGCGCCTGACGTTTGAGAACTCGGCGTGCCTGTCGTGTGGCAGCGCGCTCGGGTTTTCGCTGGAGCAGGTGGCCCTGCTGGTGATCGTCAAGGGAGACGACAGCGATCACGCCGGAGCCGTCGACGCCAGCGATTATCAACTTTGCGCCAATCTGCATGTCGCCGAGTGCAACTGGTTGGTACCGGTTGGTCAGCCGGGCCGGCTGTGTACGTCCTGCGCGCTGACGCTGGAACGGCCCAACGACACCGACACCGTCGGCCTGCCGGAGTTCGCCCGGGCCGAGGCGGCCAAGCGGCGGCTGATCGCCGAGCTGCACGAGCTCAAGCTGCCGATCATCGGACGCGAGGAGGATCCCCAGTACGGGCTGGGATTTCGCCTGCTGTCCAGTGCCCACGAGCAGGTGCTGACCGGACACGAAGACGGCGTCATCACACTGGATCTGGCCGAGGGCGACGACGTCCACCGCGAGCAGCTGCGGGTCGAGATGGACGAGCCGTACCGGACCCTGCTCGGGCACTTTCGCCACGAGATCGGGCACTACTACTTCTACCGGCTGGTCGCCCCGTCAAGCGATCACCTGGCGCGGTTCAATGAGCTGTTCGGCGACCCCGACGCCGACTATCAGGAGGCGCTGGACCGGCACTACAGCGAGGGCGCACCCGAGGGTTGGCAGGAGAGCTTCGTGTCGTCGTACGCGACCATGCACCCCGCCGAGGATTGGGCCGAGACCTTCGCCCACTATCTGCACATCCGCGACAGTCTGGACACCTCGGCGTGGTGTGGGCTGGCGCCGGCGTCGGCAACCTTTGACCGGACTCCGTTGGGCCCCAGCGCCTTTCCTACCATCATTGAGATGTGGCTGCCATTGTCGTGGTCGCTGAACATGGTTAACCGCTCGATGGGCCACGACGACATGTACCCGTTCGTGCTTCCGGTCGCGGTGCTGGACAAGATGCAATTCATCCACACCGTTGTCGACGAGCTGACCTCTGAGGCCGCGCCTAAGCCGGCATGACCCGTCGCTCGTCGGGCCCCCACAGCGGCTGCATCCCGCCGGGCAGCGCCAACTGTGTGTCTGTGATGACCTCGGCGAGGTCGCGCAATGCGGCGTGGATCGCTTCGAGCAGTTCGTCCAAGTCCTCGCGGCGGCCCTTGGTGACCGCTTCCAGCTCAGCGGGATCCGAGCGGCGCAGGCGGGTGTTGATGTCGTCGGCCATGCGCTCGGGACGCGACGAACCCGACGAGCCCGGCAGGTCCCTGAGGTTGGCCCGCAGCCGTTCCAGCTGATAGGCCAGCGACCGCGGGTTGTCCGCGTCGAACAGCATCAGCTCGGTCACTGCGGCGACGCTGACGTTGCCCACGTTGCGGCGCCGGTAGATGACCGACGATTCACACGCCACCAGGGTGGACTCGATGATGGTTTGCTCGGCGGTCGCGCTGCGGACCTGGGTCAGCGTGGCCCGCAGCAACGCGGTCAGCCAGAGGCCGCGTTCGATGCGTTTGCCGATATCCATGATCGTCCAGCCGACGTCGTGCACCATCGACTCGCTGGCCACCCCGGAAAGGGTCAGCATCCCGGCCAACGTCTGCGCCTGAGCCGACGCGAGCAAGGCATCGGCCTCGGCCAGCGACTCCGGCGGGTCGGACCTCTGCACCACCGCGCGCTCCACGTTGGCCAGCACCATCCAGGTGTCGTTGGACAACTGGTCGCGAACCGCCCTGGCGGCCAAGGCCAAACCGTCCACCGACTGGACAAGTGCCCCGGGGCGCTCCGGGTCCATGGTCAG
>NZ_DATJYB010000376.1:0-3062 GCF_035499775.1 Mycobacterium sp.
TGGTCAGGTGCCAGCGCGTAGTGAATATCATCGAGGATCTGTTGGACGATCGTCTCTGGCGATATCCCAGTCGAAGATCCAAAAGCCTTGGCGGCGGGGGCAATTTGGCCGCCCAGGCCGACCGGGTTGGTGTTTTGCGACGGCGCGGTGAACGGCGTCAGCGTCGCCGCAGCGGCCGACGAGCCGGCATAGCCGTACATGGCCGCCGCGTCCTGAGCCCACATCTCGGCATACATAGCCTCGGTCGCCATGATGGCTGCAGTGTTTATCCCCAAGAAGTTGGTCGCGACCAACATCGCCAATTGCGCACGGTTGGCTGCGATCATTGGCGGCGGAACCGTGGCGGCGAACGCCGCCTCGAATGCCGAGGCCGCCGCTGTGGCCTGGGAGGCTGTCTCCTCAGCCTGTGCTGCGGCAGCGCTGAGCCACGCTACATAAGTCGCGGCCGCGGCTGCCATCGACATCGACGCCGGACCGCGCCAGCTCTGGCTGGTCAGCGCAGATACTACCGAGGAATAGGAGGCGGCCGTCGAGTAGAGTTCGGCCGCTAGCTCGTCCCAGCCCGCCGCGGCGGCGAGCATCGGTCCAGGGCCCGGGCCGGTGTACATCCGGCCGCTGTTGACCTCTGGGGGCAGCGCTCCGAAATCCATTGCTGTTACTGTTTCTCAGCGTGCGGCGGCTGCATTGGCCGCTTCGGTGGCCGCATACGAACCGGCGGCGCCCTGCAAGGTGGCCACGAATAGTTCGTGAATTGCCAACGCTTGCACGCCGACCTCCTGATACAGCTGCCCGTGGGCGGCGAACGCTACCGCGGTCAGCGCAGACACCTCGTCAGCGGCGGCCGGAACGAGCCCGGTGGTCGGCGCGGCCACCGCGCCACTCGTCGCGCTCATCGCCGAGCCGATGACGGTCAACCGAGCCGCCGCCGCCGTCAAAGCTTCCGGTTCTGTGGTGACGAATGACATATATTTCTCTCCCATAACGTTTTTGGCTTTCGCCTCCGCAGACTGATGCCAACCACGGGCTCGAATACCCACTCAACAACCAAGTTTCGACTCCTAGCATGTCTGACTACCGCCGCTGATGTCGTCGGGGCTAGCGTCCATTGGCCTTCCTGCTAGCTGGAATCTGTTCTGGGGTTGTGTCCCTCGGCGATGAATCACATTGTGGTCTACCGAAAACACCGCTGAGAGTCTGCGCTACCCGCTGGCGGGGTACGCGAATCGCGGTTGCCGGTAACGACACACGAGTGCGGAAGCTGCATCCTTGGGGAACAGATGCGAAAATGCCAAGTTGAGAGGGACTCATGTCGGTTGATGGCAGCGCCTTGGGCGGGCGGCTTGTGGCGCCCTGACGAAGGGCGGCCTCGGCCCAGCCTTGAAAGCGCTTGCCCGTCGCTCACCGATCCCCGTGCGGCTCGACCACTGTCACCGTGGATGCCGATGACAGGCGTGTGCGGCTATCGGTGGCAGACGATGGGGTCGGCGGTGCTGATCCCCGTGGGTCCGGGCTTATCGGACTAAAGGACCGTGTGGAAGCACTGGGCGGCCATATGGACATCACCAGTCGCGACCACGAAGGAACCACGCTACCGCAGAAATCCCTTTTGTGCGGTGCGAGTTGGAATACTGGACGCCACGCGATGATCCTGGCTCGCTTAGGAATTCGTGCCCGCTGCCTATCGGGCCGCGAATGCGTCGGGATGATCCTCGGGAAGACGAAACCGTGGCTATCGTCAGTTTGCCTCTGGCGGGCAGGGCCTGGCTCAGGGTAGCGACGACATCGGCTCCTGTTGCCTATCGCTTACCGGCGCCAAGGCATGGTTGCTGACCATCACAATCAACTCTTCACCCGGTGTGAATTGCTGCGTCACTGCGCTCGGAAAGCAAGGCGCAGTCTCGTCGTTCAGCTCCGGCTGCACTGAACCAAACCCGAAAAGTGGTTTGCCGATGGCGCTGTAATGAATAAGCAGAACTAAGACGAAAACGATCACCACAGCTATGGCGATGACGCCCAGATCAAGCAAGATCGACCCCGCACAGCGGGCGCGCGTTCGCCGCTGCGCGCTTACCGGGATCCAGCGATGCGACAGGTGCGGACAGGCCTTTGTGATGTCGGACTCCGCATGCGCGGTATGCCCAACGGCGTCATGAGGTTTGGACACCGCTGTTCCGTCGCAGAGGTGGCAAGCTGACATGTCCTGTCCTCACTTGAGTGCATGGTTCGTATCGGCGATGCCTTCGGTCGCAAGCATTCCTGCATGCTGGCCGCGTCGCAGTGTGCTGTCACATCGGCTCTATTTAGGATGCCGCCCACGTATGCGGCTGTCGTTACGGCCAGCGGCAAAATGCGTATCGCGCTAACGGGTATAGCACCCGGCCACGTTTGTAACGAAGTGCCGAAATGACTGTCGCCCAAGCCTTCGGCGACAGCGTCGGTCACCCGGTACGGTCAGCGATGCGGCAAGGCGGCGCCGACGGGCATCGCGTCGGACCCGCGAACGGTGCCCTAACTGGCAATTCCAAGGACGTCTCGGATGGCGGCACCGGACAGAGCAGCCTTGGGGATGAACGCACGAGCTGGGCTGGCGGCGACCAATTCGGCGAAGTCTTCCTCCTCGTGGGTGGAGATCAAGATCGTCGGCACACCGGCGCAGAACCCGTTTTGGTGAATTTTTCCGACGACGTCAAAACCGCTCTCCTCGCCGAGATCGATATCAACGAGGGTGACGTCGGGCCGCAATTCCTCGATGCGCCGCAGCCCTTCTGCGGAGGAAGTTGCGACCGCTACCACGTGAATGCCCTGATGCTCGAGCAACTGCGACGCCGCATCGAGAAAATCGCGATTGTCGTCGACAATCACGCAACGCGTCCGCTCAGCGCCCACCAGTTAAGTGTGGGGTAGCGGTGGACTGATGGCATGGAGGCTAGCAGGAAGACTTGCCGAGTCGGGAAGGTTCGGCCGACTTCGAGTATCCCGCCGGGAGCCAGACCAACCGGCCTGAGCTGCTCGTTAGCTGCCAGGTAACGGCTAACCGGAAAGCGCGGACTGGTGCTGACGGG
>NZ_DATJYB010000377.1:0-29915 GCF_035499775.1 Mycobacterium sp.
GCTCGAAGAATCCTTCGGGCCGGAATTCCGCGAACTGGTGTGCCATCCGGTCGGCGATCCCTCCGCGCGGGAACGCCGCGGCGGGCTGTTGCCGTCCGGGCCGCACCGTCGCTACGCGGCGCACACCTCCGACATCTCCTACGGCCCGGGCGGCCGCGAGAATCTGCTCGACATCTGGCGGCGCTCCGACCTGGCGCCCGGCGACCACGCCCCGGTGCTGATCCAGGTCCCCGGCGGTGCGTGGTCGGTCAACGGCAAGCGACCGCAGGCGTACACGCTGATGAGCCGAATGGTGGAACTCGGCTGGATCTGTGTCTCGATCAACTACAGCAAGAGCCCGCGCGCCAAATTCCCTGCCCACATCGTCGACGTGAAGCGGGCGATCGCCTGGGTCCGCGAGAACATCGGGGACTACGGCGGCGACCCAGACTTCATTGCGGTCACCGGCGGCTCAGCGGGTGGGCACCTGGCGTCCCTGGCCGCGCTCAGCGCCAACGACCCGACGTTCCAGCCCGGCTTCGAAAGCGCCGACACGTCGGTGCAGGCGGTCGCGCCGTACTACGGCGTCTACGACTTCACCGACTTCGGGAACATGCACGAGATCATGCTGCCGTTCCTCGAGCAGTTCGTGATGAAGGCCCGCTACGCCGAAGAGCCGGAGCGGTTCAAGGCGGCGTCGCCGATCTCTTACGTGCACCCCGACGCGCCGCCGTTCTTCGTGCTGCACGGCGAGAAGGACGAACTGGTCCCAAGCGGCCAGGCTCGAGCCTTCTGCGCCGCGCTGCGGGGGGCGGGCGCCGCCACGGTGTCCTACGCCGAACTCGCCAACGCACACCACGCTTTCGACATCACGCCGACGGTCCGGTCCAGGCTGGCCGCCGATGCCGTCTCGGACTTCCTGGGTGTCGTCTACGGGCGGCGTGGCAGCTCGATGGTGGATTCGCTGCCGCTGGCAGCCACCTCGGCCAGCTGAACCGGGTTTCGCAAGCTCGACCTCCGGCACTCGTTCACGGTGAGTGCGTCCTCACTCGCGACCGCTTTCACCACCGCGCCAACCGGACTAGCGTTGTGATGGCAATCGGGCGGAGCGGGGCTGAAGTAGGAGGCTTGGGCGGCGGTGACATGGTTGGCGCGTCGAGTTACCGATCGGGGTTCACACCCACGACGACGGTGGGGTCGTGATCATGGCTGAAACCACCGATAGCGTTGGGTTGTCGGATCAGCTGGGACCGGTTGATTATCTGCTGCACCGGGGTGAGGCAAACCCGCGGACCCGCTCGGGCATCATGGCCTTCGAGCTCCTCGACACCACACCGGACTGGGACCGGTTCCGGGCTGTGTTCGACAGCGCATCCCGAAGGGTGTTGCGGCTGCGGCAGAAGGTCGTGGTGCCGACGCTGCCGACCGCGTCGCCGCGCTGGGTGGTGGATCCCGACTTCAACCTGGACTTCCATGTGCGCCGGGTGCGCGTGTCCGGCACCGGCACGCTGCGCGAGGTGTTCGATCTCGCCGAGGTGATGCTGCAGGCACCGCTGGACATATCGCGGCCGCTGTGGACGGCCACCCTGGTCGAGGGTCTGGCCGACGGCAAGGCCGCGACGCTGCTGCACCTCAGCCATGCGGTCACCGACGGCGTGGGCAGCGTCGAGATGTTCGCCGAGATCTATGACCTGGAGCGCGATCCACCGCCACGGCCGATGCCGCCGCAACCGATCCCGCAGGACCTGACGCCCAACGACCTGATGCGGCAAGGCATCAACCACCTGCCCATGGCCGTCGTCGGCGGCGTCCTGGGCGCCGTGACCGGGGCGGTATCGACGGCCGGGCGGGCGATTCTGGACCCGGTGTCCACCGTGTCGGGGATCGTGGGCTACGCCCTCTCGGGTGCGCGGGTGATGAACCGGGCCGCCGAGCCGTCGCCGCTGCTGCGCCGGCGCAGCCTGACCAGTCGCACCGAGGCGATCGACATCCGACTCTCGGATTTGCACAAGGCCGCGAAGGCCGCGGGAGGATCGATCAACGACGCGTACCTCGCCGGCCTGTGCGGCGCGTTGGGGCGCTACCACGTGGCCCTCGGGGTGCCGATCAGCACGCTGCCGATGGCGGTGCCGGTGAACCTGCGGTCCGAAGGTGATGCGGCCGGCGGCAATCAATTCACCGGCGTCAACCTGGCGGCGCCGGTGGGCACCGTCGACCCGGTGGCCCGGATGAAGAAGATCCGCGCCCAGATGACCCAGCGCCGCGACGAACCCGCGATGAACATCATCGGATCCATGGCGCCGGTGCTCAGTGTGCTGCCGACGGCAGTGCTCGAAGGGATCACCGGCTCGGTGGTCGGCTCGGATGTGCAAGCCAGCAACGTCCCGGTCTACCCGGGCGATACCTTCCTCGCCGGGGCAAAGATATTGCGGCAGTACGGTATCGGGCCGCTGCCCGGGGTGGCGATGATGGTGGTGCTGATTTCGCGGGGCGGGTGGTGCACCATCACCGTCCGCTACGACCGCGCCTCGGTGCGCAACGAAGCCATGTTCGCGAAATGTCTGCTGGACGGTTTCAACGAGATCCTGGCACTGGCCGGTGAAGACGCACCGCGCGCGGTGCCGGCATCGTTCACCGCCGAGGCCGATTCGGCGTCGCGATCGGTGTCGAGCTCATGAGCACTTCGAAAGAGCAGGACGAGGAACGCCAGAAGCCCTCGAAGGATCTGCGCTTGCCCGGGTCGGTCGCCGAAATCATGGCCAGTCCGCCCGGCCCGAAGGTCGGCGCGTTTTTCGACCTGGACGGGACGCTGGTCGCGGGCTTCACGGCCGTCATCCTCACCCAGGAGCGGCTGCGGCGCCGCGACATGGGCGTGGGGGAGCTACTCGGCATGGTCCAGGCCGGCCTGAACCACACGCTCGGACGCATCGAGTTCGAAGACCTCATCGGCAAGGCGTCCATGGCGCTGGCCGGGCGACTGATCGACGACCTGGAGGAGATCGGCGAGCGGCTGTTCGCCCAGCGGATCGAGTCCCGCATCTACCCGGAAATGCGTGAGCTGGTGCGGGCGCACGTGGCACGTGGTCATACCGTGGTGCTCAGCTCGTCGGCGCTGACCATTCAAGTGAACCCGGTCGCACGTTTTCTGGGTATCAACAACCTGCTCACCAACACGTTCGAGACCAACGAAGACGGGATACTCACCGGCGGCATCATGAAACCGATCCTGTGGGGACCGGGCAAAGCTGCTGCGGTACAACGGTTTGCGGCCGAGCACAACATCGACCTCAAGGACAGCTACTTCTACGCCGACGGCGACGAGGACGTCGCGCTGATGTATCTGGTCGGCAATCCGCGGCCGACCAACCCCGAAGGCAAGATGGCCGCCGTCGCCAAACGCCGTGGCTGGCCGATCCTGAAATTCGACAGCCGCGGCGGCGTCGGACTTCGTCGACAGATACGCACCCTTGCCGGGTTCAGTTCCATGGTCCCGGTCGCGGCCGGCGCGGTGGGGCTCGGTCTGCTGACCCGCAACCGGCGGCGCGGCGTCAATTTCTTCACCTCCAATTTCTCCCAGCTGCTGCTGACGACCTGTGGCGTGCACCTGAACGTCATCGGCCAGGAGAACCTGACCGCACAGCGTCCCGCCGTCTTTATCTTCAACCACCGCAACCAGGTTGACCCGATCATCGCTGGTGCGCTGGTCAAGGACAACTGGGTCGGCGTGGGCAAGAAGGAATTGGAACGCGACCCGATCATGGGCCCGCTGGGCAAGCTGCTCGACGGGGTTTTCATCGACCGCGACAACGTGAACTCCGCGGTGGAGACGCTGCACACGGTGGAAGACCGCGCCCGAAACGGCCTGTCCATCGTGATCGCACCGGAAGGCACCCGGTTGGACACCACCGAAGTCGGACCGTTCAAGAAGGGGCCGTTCCGCATCGCGATGGCGGCAGGAATTCCCATCGTGCCCATCGTGATTCGCAACGCGGAGATCATCGCCTCGCGCAACTCCACCACGTTGAACCCGGGCACGGTCGATGTCGCGGTGTTCCCGCCGATCCCGGTCGACGACTGGACCCTTGACACGTTGCCGGCGCACATCGCCGAGGTGCGCCAGCTGTACCTGGACACCCTCGCCGACTGGCCCGTCGACGAGTTGCCCAAGTTCGATCTGTACGCCAAGGCCAAGAAGGCGCCCGCGAAGAAGGCGGCCGCCAAGAAGGCCGCGCCGAAGAAGGCCGCGGCGAAGAAGGCTGCGCCCAAGAAGGCCGCGCCGAAGAAGACAGCGGTTAAGAAGACGGCGGCTAAGGAGACGGCTTTTAAGGAGACCCCGCCGATTGCGCCGGTCAACGCGGAGCAGCCCAGCACGGACCAGGCCGTCGGCGCCGAACCGGCGACAACCCCGCCCAGAGGACGGCCGTGACCGCACCGGTCGCAGATGCCGGTGCAGTCCTCACCGCTGAAGACACGCTGGTGTTGGCCTCCATGTCGACTCCGGTCGAGCTGCAACTGGTCATGGATTGGCTTGGCCGGCAACGGGCGCGCAATCCGGAGACCAAGTTCGACGTATTGAAGCTGCCGCCCCGCAACGCGGCACCGGCGGCGCTGACGGCGCTGGTCGAGCAACTCGAATCCGGCCCCGACGCGGGAGATCGCTCGATCGTGCCGGTGCGCGTGGTCTGGTTGCCTGCCGCGGATCGCAGCAAGTTGGACAAGGTGGCCGGACTGCTGCCGGGCCGAGACCCTTACCACCCCAACCAACGTCAGCAACGGCGCATCCTGCGCACCGACCCCCGGCGCGCCCAGGTGGTGGCCGGCGAGGCGGCCAAGGTGTCCGAACTGCGCCAGCAGTGGCGTGACACCACGGTCGGGGAGAACACGCGTGACTTCGCGCAGTTCGTCACCCGTCGGGCCATCCTGGCCTTGGCGCGTGCCGAATACCGGATCCTGGGACCGCAATACAAGTCGCCGCGGCTGGTGAAGCCAGAGATGTTGGCGTCCGCGCGATTTCGTGCTGGCCTCAAACAGATCCCCGGAGCCACCGTCGAAGAAGCCGGGAAAATGCTCGACGAACTCGCGACTGGATGGAGCCAGGCGTCGGTCGACGTGATATCCGTCCTGGGCAAGCTGCTCAGCCGCGGATTCGACCCCGAGTTCGACTACGACGAGTATCAGGTCGCGGCCATGCGCTCCGCGCTGGAGGCCCATCCGGCGGTGCTGCTGTTTTCGCACCGGTCCTACATCGACGGCGCGGTGATCCCGGTGGCCATGCAGGACAACCGATTACCACCCGTGCACATGTTCGGCGGCATCAACCTGTCATTCGGCGTGATGGGACCCCTGATGCGGCGCTCCGGGACGATCTTCATCCGGCGCAACATCGGCGACAACCCGCTGTACAAGTACGTGCTCAAGGAATACGTCGGCTACATCGTCGAGAAGCGGTTCAACCTGAGCTGGTCCATCGAGGGCACCCGGTCGCGCACCGGAAAGATGTTGCCGCCCAAGCTCGGCCTGATGAGCTATGTCGCCGACGCCTACCTGGACGGTCGCAGCGAAGACATCCTGCTGCAAGGGGTTTCGATCTGCTTCGACCAGTTGCACGAGGTCGCCGAATACGCCGCCTACGCCCGCGGAGCCGAGAAGACGCCCGAGGGCTTCAGCTGGCTCTACAACTTCATCAAGGCGCAGGGCGAGCGCAACTACGGCAAGATCTACGTCCGCTTCCCCGAAGCGGTCTCGATGCGGCAGTACCTGGGGCCACCGCAGGGGCCGCTGGCCCGCGATCAGGCCGCCAAACGGCTTGCCATGCAGAAGATGTCGTTCGAGGTCGCCTGGCGGATTCTGCAGGCCACGCCGATCACGTCGACGGGTCTGGTGTCGGCGTTGCTGCTCACCACTGGCGGCACGGCGCTGACCCTCGATCAGCTGCACCACACTCTGCAGGACTCGCTCGACTACCTGGAACGCAAGCGAACCCCGATGTCCACCAGTGCATTGCGGCTGCGCTCGCGCGAAGGTGTGCGCGCGGCGTTGGACGCATTGTCCAACGGGCACCCGGTCACCCGCGTCGACAGCGGCCGGGAACCGGTGTGGTACATCACGCCCGAACACGAACACGCCGCGGCGTTCTACCGGAATTCGGTGATCCACGCCTTCCTGGAGACCTCCATCGTCGAACTCGCGCTGGCACATGTCCGTCACCTCGACGACCCTGCCGTCGACCGCATGGCGGCCTTCTGGGCGCAGACGATGCGGTTGCGCGATCTGTTGAAGTTCGATTTCTATTTCGCCGATTCGACGGCGTTCAAGGCCAACATCGCCGCAGAGATGGCGAGGCACGACAATTGGGAGGCCCACGTCGCCGCCGGCGGCGAACAGATCGACGCGATCCTGTATGCGAAGCGTCCGTTGATGTCCGACGCGATGCTGCGGGTGTTCTTCGAAGCGTATGAGCTCGTCGCCGACGTGCTGCGCGACAGCCCGGCCGACGTCAGCCAGAAGGAACTCACCGAACTGGCCCTCGGGGTCGGTCGTCAATACGTGGCGCAGGGCCGGGTGCGCAGCAGCGAACCGGTGTCGACGCTGCTGTTCGCCACGGCGCGCCAGGTCGTCGCCGATCAGGATCTGCTCGCACCCGCGTCCGACCTCGCCGAACGCCGGATCGCCTTCCGCCGGGAATTGCGCGACATCCTGCGGGATTTCGACTACGTCGAGAAAATCGCCCGCAATCAGTTCCTCGCGCGCGAGTTCAAGGCCCGTCAGGGGCGTTCCCACGACGAGCCACAGAGCCAAGCTCAGTAGCTCAGGCGCGCGCCCATACCCTGGGTACGTGACGGTTACCCGCCCCGACGGCAAGCCCGGCGCACTGGTGTGGTCAGTGCTCACCGGCTTGACCGGTTTAGCCGTGCTGGCGGGTGCCACAGCGGCCGGAATCGGGGCGTTGTCGCTGGCGAGCGCGCTGACCGCGACCGGCTTGCCCGACCCGGGCCCGGCCACGACGCTGGGCCTGCCGTTCGTCCGGGCCGCCGGTGAGATCGCCGCGGTGCTGGCCGTCGGGTCGTTTCTGTACGCGGCCTTCTTGGTGCCGCCCCAGCGCAGCGGGGTGCTCGACGTCGGCGGATATCGCGCGCTTCGGCTGGGGACGGTGGCGTCGGGAATCTGGGCGGTGTGCGCCGCGCTGCTGGTCCCGCTGACCATTTCCGACGTGTCCGGTCACCCGGTGGCCGAACACCTCAACCCGGTGACGCTGTGGTCGCTGGCCGGACTGGTCAACACCGCGTCGGCATGGCGGTGGACCGCGGTGCTGGCCGCGGCGGTCACGCTGGCAAGCCTGGCGGTGCTGCGCTGGTCGTGGGTGCCGCTGCTGCTGGCCGGGTCCATCGTCACATTGGTTCCGCTCGGGCTGACCGGTCACTCGTCGGCCGGCGGCTCCCATGACCTGGCCACCAACAGCCTGCTGATCCACCTCGTCGCCGCCAGTCTGTGGGCCGGTGGGTTGTTGGCCCTGCTCGCAGCTGCATTGCGCTCGAAAAACGAAGCTGAGCACATCGACCTGGCGGCCCGGCGCTTCTCCACGATCGCGTTGTGGTGCTGGGTCGCCATGGCGCTCAGCGGTGTGGTGAACGCCCTGGTGCGGGTGCTGCCTTCGGACCTGCTGACCACCGGCTACGGACGGCTGGTGGTCGCCAAGTTCGTCGCGCTGTGCACGTTGGGCGTCGTCGGCTGGCGCCAGCGGCGCAGCGGAGTCGCTGCGCTGCAAGCCGATTCGGGTTCAGGCAAAGCCAAAGCAGTGCTGATCCGGCTGGCGCTGATCGAGGCGGCGATTTTCGGCCTGACTTTCGGTATCGCCGTCGGGTTGGGGCGCACGCCGCCGCCACCACCGCCGATCCGGATACCGTCCATTCCCGAAGCCGAGATCGGTTACGACTTCTCCGGCCCGCCCACCTTGGCGCGCGTTCTGTTCGACTGGCGTTTCGACCTCATCTTCGGCACTGCGGCACTCGTTTTGGCGGCCTTGTACGTGGCCGCGGTGGTACGGCTGCGCCGCCGCGGCGACCGCTGGCCGCCGGGCCGTACCCTGGCGTGGCTGCTGGGCTGCGCGACACTGCTGTTCGTCACGTCATCGGGTGTGGGCCGCTACATGCCGGCCATGTTCAGCATGCACATGGCGGCCCACATGGGCCTGTCCATGCTGGTCCCGATCCTGCTGGTGCTCGGCGGCCCGGTCAGTCTGGCCTTGCGGGCGCTGCCCGCCGCCGGGCGGGACGATCCGCCCGGCATGCGCGAATGGATATTGGCCGCGCTGCACAGCCGCTTCTCCCGGGTGCTCACCAACCCGGTGGTCGCGACCGCGCTGTTCGTCGCCGGGTTCTACGGGCTGTACTTCGGCAGCATCTTCGACGACGCAGTGGGCAGTCACGCCGGCCATCTGGCGATGAACATGCACTTCCTGCTCAGCGGCTACCTGTTCTATTGGATCGTGATCGGGGTGGACCCGACGCCCCGGCCGATCCCGCCGCTGGCCAAGGTGGCCGTGGTGTTCGCGTCGCTGCCCTTGCACGCCTTCTTCGGTGTGGAACTGATGAGCACCCGCCGGGTGCTCGGCAGCGCGTACTACAAGTCCCTGGGTCTGAGCTGGCACACCGATCTGCTCGGCGATCAACACCTGGGCGGTGGAATCGCTTGGGCGGCGGGGGAACTGCCGCTGGTGCTGGTGATGATCGCGCTACTGGTGCAGTGGGCGCGCAGCGACGAACGGACGGCCCGACGGCTGGATCGGGCGGCTGAACGCGACGACGACGCAGAGCTGGGCGCCTACAACGCGATGCTGGCCGAATTGGCGCGTCGCGACGCGCCGGGGCGTTCGCGCCAGACACTGGAGACGAAGGACGTCTGCACGGTCGACGGCCGGGCGGCCGACCACGGCGAGACTCCCGAGCGCGATCGCGATACCGGCGGTCTGCCGGCCTGAACCCGGTCCGCCGGAGCCCCTGCACTCTTATCCACAGTCGCGACTTTGTCCACAGACTCTGCCCACCCTCGGTTGGGTGCGCCGGTGATCTGTCGGTGCCGCCGCGCTGAATGGACACCACACACGAGCGCTACCTGCGACACGTACGAAAGGATCTGAACCAATGTTTGAAACGCCGCTTACCGTCGTCGGCCACATCGTCAACGACCTGCAGCGCCGCAAAGTCGGCGACCAGGAGGTCATCAAGTTCCGGGTGGCCAGCAACTCGCGCCGCCGGACCGCCGACGGCGGATGGGAGCCGGGCAACTCGCTGTTCATCACCGTCAACTGCTGGGGCAAGCTGGTCTCCGGGGTCGGCGCCGCGCTGGGCAAGGGCGCCCCGGTGATCGTCGTCGGCCACGTCTACACCAGCGAATACGAGGACCGCGACGGCAACCGCCGCTCGTCACTCGAGATGCGCGCGACGTCGGTCGGGCCGGACGTGTCGCGCGCTTTCGTGCAGATACTGAAGCCGGGCTACACCGGCCCGACGTCGGAGGAGACGCCCGTCGTCGCGCCAGCATCGGCAGCCGCCGGCGCCGACGGCGAGCCCGCCTGCGACCTCGTATCGGCCGCTGCGGAGGCCGCGTTGCCACTGTCGGCCTAGCCCGGCTCGGCGGTGCATAGGATGGTCGCCGGATAGTTCCGATAGACCAGAAAGGCAATACCGCGGCATGGCTGAGTTCATCTTCACGATGAAGAAGGTCCGCAAGGCGCACGGCGACAAGGTGATTCTCGACGACGTCACGTTGAGCTTCTTTCCCGGGGCGAAGATCGGTGTCGTCGGCCCGAACGGCGCCGGCAAGTCGAGCGTCTTGCGGATCATGGCCGGTCTGGACAAGCCGAACAACGGCGACGCGTTCCTGGCCGGCGGCGCCTCTGTCGGCATCCTGCAACAGGAGCCGCCGCTGAACGAGGCGAAGACGGTGCGCGGCAACGTGGAAGAAGGCCTGGGTGACATCAAGGTCAAGCTGGACCGCTTCAACGAGGTCGCCGAGTTGATGGCCACCGACTATTCCGACGAATTGATGGAAGAGATGGGCCGGCTGCAAGAGGACCTGGACCACGCCGATGCGTGGGATCTGGACTCGCAGCTGGAGCAGGCCATGGACGCGCTGCGCTGCCCGCCGCCGGATGAGCCGGTGACGAACCTCTCCGGCGGTGAGCGGCGCCGCGTCGCGCTGTGCAAGCTGCTGTTGTCCAAACCCGACCTGCTGCTACTCGACGAGCCGACCAACCACCTGGACGCCGAGAGCGTGCAGTGGCTCGAACAGCATCTGGCCGCCTATGCCGGCGCGATTCTGGCGGTCACCCACGACCGGTACTTCCTGGACAACGTCGCCGAATGGATCCTGGAACTCGACCGCGGCCGCGCCTACCCGTACGAAGGCAACTACTCGACCTACCTCGAGAAGAAGGCCGAGCGGATCGCGGTGCAGGGCCGCAAGGACGCCAAGCTGCAGAAGCGGCTGCAAGAGGAGCTGGCCTGGGTCCGGTCCGGCGCCAAGGCGCGTCAAGCCAAAAGCAAGGCCCGGCTGCAGCGCTACGAGGAAATGGCCGCCGAGGCGGAGAAGACTCGCAAGCTCGACTTCGAGGAGATTCAGATCCCGGTCGGACCGCGCCTGGGGTCCGTGGTGGTCGAGGTCGAACACCTTGACAAGGGCTTCGACGGACGCACCCTGATCAAGGACCTGTCCTTCACCCTGCCCCGCAACGGCATCGTCGGCGTCATCGGCCCCAACGGGGTGGGCAAGACCACGCTGTTCAAAACCATCGTCGGGCTCGAGGAGCCGGACAGCGGCACCGTCAAGGTCGGCGAGACGGTCAAGCTGAGCTATGTGGACCAGGCCCGCGCCGGCATCGATCCGAAGAAGACCGTATGGGAAGTCGTCTCCGACGGGCTGGACTACATCGAGGTCGGGCAGACCGAGGTGCCGTCCCGCGCCTACGTGTCGGCATTCGGGTTCAAGGGTCCCGACCAGCAGAAGCCGGCCGGCGTGCTGTCCGGCGGCGAACGCAACAGGCTGAACCTGGCACTGACGCTCAAGCAGGGCGGCAACCTGATCCTGCTGGACGAGCCGACCAACGACCTGGACGTCGAGACCCTGAGCTCGCTGGAGAACGCCCTGGTGAACTTCCCCGGCTGCGCGGTGGTGATATCGCACGACCGCTGGTTCCTGGACCGCACCTGCACCCACATCCTGGCCTGGGAGGGTGACGACGACAACGAAGCCAAATGGTTCTGGTTCGAGGGCAATTTCGGTGCCTACGAGGAGAACAAGGTGGAACGTATGGGCGTCGAAGCAGCGCGCCCGCACAGAGTGACCCACCGCAAGCTCACACGGGACTAATGTCAGCTCTGCTGCCGCCTCGCGACGATGCGGGCGGAGCGGCCGCGGAGGAGTGGGGCAAGTGAACAAAGGGGTATCCGTCGCGAGTTGGGAGCAATCGGCGTGACGATCGATCGCGGAGCCAAGCAAGACGTCGGGGCGTGGACCTCGTTCACGCGCAGCAGCGACATTCCTGACTGGGTGTCGAAGGCCTACATCGAAAGTTATCGAGGACCGCAGGACGACGCCGGGCACGACTCGCCGGCCCCGACCCCCGAAGCCGCCTCGCTGGTTACGCCGGCAATGGTGAGCGCCCACTATCGACTCGGCGAGTGTCGCAAGGCCGGCGAAAGTTGTGTCTGCGTGCACTCCGCCGAAGACCCGGCGGGATTCGGGCCCGCACTGCAGGTCGTGACGGACCACGGCGGCATGTTGATGGACTCCATCACCGTGCTGCTGCACCGGCTCGGGGTCGACTACACGTCGATCATGACCCCGGTGTTCGAGGTGCACCGCAGCCCGACAGGCGAGTTGCTGCGCATCGAACCGAAGCCGGCGGATGCCTCGCCATACGTCGGCGAGGCCTGGATCGATGTCCAGCTGTCGCCTTCGGTCGACAGCAAGACCCTCGCCGAAGTCGAACAGCTGCTGCCCAAGGTCCTGGCCGACGTTCAGCGTGTCGCCGCCGACGCGTCAAGGATGATCGCCACCCTCGACGATTTGGCCGCCAACCTCGAGACCAACGCCCTCGGCCACTATTCAGCGCCCGACCGCGAGGAGATCGCCGAACTGCTGCGCTGGTTGGCCGACGGAAACTTCCTGCTGCTGGGTTATCAACCGTGCCGGGTGCAGGACGGTCTGGTCATCGGCGACGGGACCAGCGGCCTCGGCGTCCTGCGCGCCCGCTCCGGCGCCCGCCCCCGACTGACCGACGACACCAAGTTGCTGGTGCTGGCCCAAGCCGCTGTCGGCAGCTACCTGCGTTACGGCGCTTATCCGTATGCCATCGCGATTCGCGAAAACCTGAATGACGGTGCGGGCAGCGTCTTGGAGCACCGTTTCGTCGGCCTGTTCACCGTCGCCGCGATGAACGCCGACGTTCTGGAAATACCGTTGATCTCGGGCCGGGTTCGCAAGGCCCTGGCGATGGCCGAAAGCGACCCCATCCACCCTGGACAGCTGCTGCTCGACGTAATCCAGACCGTTCCTCGTTCAGAGCTTTTCACGCTGAGCACCGAACGGCTCTTCTCGATGGCCAAGGCCGTGGTGGATCTGGGATCGCAGCGGCGCGCGCTGTTGTTCCTGCGCGCCGACCGCCTCCAGTTCTTCGTCTCCTGCCTGGTCTATGTGCCGCGCGACCGCTACACCACGGCGGTGCGGCTGCAGATCGAAGACATCCTGGTCCGGGAGTTCGGCGGAACCCGACTGGAATTCACCGCGCGCGTCAGCGAATCGCCTTGGGCGCTGATGCACTTCATGGTCCGGCTGCCCGAGGGAGGCATGGCTGCGGCTCCGGTCGACGTGTCCGAAGCCAACCGGCTGCGGATCCAGGCGTTGCTCAGCGAAGCCGCGCGAACCTGGGCTGACCGGCTGATCGGCGCGGCGGCGGTCGGCGCCGTCGGGCACGCTGACGCCGAGCATTACTCGACCGCCTTCTCCGAGGCCTACAAACAGATCGTCACCCCCGCCGCCGCGATCGACGACATCGCGATCATCAAGGAACTGACCGACAATTCGGTCAAGCTGGTGTTCTCCGACCGCGACGAGCACGGGGTCGCCCGGCTGACCTGGTTCCTGGGTGGGCGCAGCGCCTCGTTGAGCGAGCTGCTGCCGATGCTGCAGAGCATGGGCGTTGTGGTGCTCGAGGAGCGCCCGTTCACGGTCGCCCGCCCGGACGGGCTGCCCGTGTGGATCTACCAGTTCCGGATCTCGCCGCATCCGACCATCCCGATAGCGACGACGGAAGCCGCCCGGGAGGCGAACGCGGAGCGATTCGCCGACGCGGTGACAGCGATCTGGCAGGGCCGAGTCGAGATCGACCGGTTCAACGAACTGGTGATGCGGGCGGATCTGACCTGGCAACAGGTGGTGCTGTTGCGCGCCTACGCCAAATACCTACGGCAGGCGGGCTTCCCGTACAGCCAGTCGCACATCGAAGCCGTTCTCAACGAGCACGCGTCGACCGCGCGATCGCTGGTCCTGTTGTTCGAGGCGCTGTTCGACCCGCGGACGTCGAATGCGCCGTCGAGCAGCGACGCGCAAGCCGCCGCCGCCGCGGTCGCCGCGGACATCGATGCTCTGGTGAGCCTGGACACCGACCGCATCCTGCGCGCGTTCGCGTCGTTGGTTCAGGCCACGTTGCGGACCAATTACTTTGTGACACGCGAAGGTTCGGCCCGCAGCCGCGACGTCTTGGCCCTCAAGCTCAACGCCCAGCTGGTCGACGAGCTGCCGCTGCCGCGCCCCAAGTTCGAGATCTTCGTCTATTCGCTGCGCGTCGAAGGCGTGCATCTGCGCTTCGGCCCGGTGGCGCGCGGCGGTCTGCGCTGGTCCGACCGGCGCGACGATTTCCGCACCGAGATCCTCGGCCTGGTCAAGGCCCAAGCGGTCAAGAACGCCGTCATCGTTCCGGTGGGGGCCAAGGGTGGCTTCGTGCTCAAGCGGGCGCCACTGCCCACCGGCGACCCCGCCGTCGACCGCGACGCGCTGCGCACCGAAGGCGTCGCGTGCTACCAGCTGTTCATCTCCGGGCTGCTCGACGTCACCGACAACGTCGACAAGGCGACCGGAAAGGTCAACCCGCCGCCCGAGGTGCTGCGGCGCGACGGCGACGACGCCTATCTGGTGGTGGCTGCAGACAAAGGCACCGCCACGTTCTCCGACATCGCCAACGACGTCGCCAAGTCCTACGGGTTCTGGCTCGGTGATGCGTTCGCGTCCGGCGGATCGGTGGGCTACGACCACAAGGCCATGGGCATCACCGCCAAGGGTGCGTGGGAGGCGGTCAAGCGGCACTTCCGGGAGATCGGGGTCGACACTCAGACCGAGGACTTCACGGTCGTGGGCGTCGGTGACATGAGCGGCGACGTGTTCGGCAACGGCATGCTGCTCTCCAAGCACATCAGGCTGATCGCGGCGTTCGACCACCGGCACATCTTCCTGGATCCGGACCCCGACGCGGCGTCCTCGTGGGACGAACGCAAGCGCATGTTCGACCTGCCGCGGTCCAGCTGGGACGACTACGACAAGTCGCTGATCAGCGAGGGCGGCGGCGTGTACAGCCGCGAGCAGAAGGCCATCCCGGTCAGCGAGCAGGTCCGCGAGGCGCTGGGCATCGAAAGCCCGGAAGACGGGGTCACCGAGATGGCGCCGCCCATCCTGATGCGCGCGATTCTGCAGGCGCCGGTGGATCTGCTGTTCAACGGCGGCATCGGCACCTACATCAAGGCGGAGAGCGAATCCGACGCCGACGTGGGTGACCGCGCCAACGACCCGGTGCGGGTCAACGGAAACCAGGTGCGCGCCAAGGTCATCGGCGAGGGCGGCAATCTGGGCGTCACGTCCCGGGGCCGGGTCGAGTTCGACCTGGCCGGCGGCCGGATCAACACCGACGCGATGGACAACTCGGCGGGCGTCGACTGCTCCGACCACGAGGTCAACATCAAGATCCTGATCGACTCGCTGGTCATCGCCGGCAAAGTCAAGAGCGAGGAGCGCACCGCGCTGCTGGAGTCGATGACTGACGAGGTCGGGCGGCTGGTGCTCGCCGACAACATCGACCAGAACGACCTGATGGGCACCAGCCGCGCCAACGCGGCCAGCCTGCTGCCGGTGCATGCCGACCAGATCCGGTACCTGGCAGCTGAACGCGGCCTCAACCGCGAACTGGAGGCGCTGCCGTCGGACAAGGAGATTAATCGGCGACTCGACGCCGGCATGGGGCTGACCTCGCCCGAGCTGGCAGGGTTGATGGCGCACGTCAAGCTGGCGCTCAAAGAGGACGTGCTGGCCACCGAGCTGCCCGAACAGGACGTCATCGCGTCCCGGCTCCCGCAATACTTCCCGCGGCCGCTGCGGGAGCGGTTCACCCCGGAGATCCGCTCGCACCAACTGCGCCGAGAGATCGTCACCACCATGCTGATCAACGATCTGGTGGACAACGGCGGCATCAGCTACGCCTTCCGGATCACCGAGGACGTCGGTGTGTCGTCGATCGACGCGGTGCGCACCTGGGTTGCCACCGACGCGATCTTCGGGGTGAATCACATCTGGCGCCGCATCCAGGCGGCCAACCTTCCTGTCGCGCTCTCGGACCGGCTGACGTTGGACACCCGTCGGCTGATCGACCGGGCCGGGCGCTGGCTACTCAACTACCGCCCGCAGCCGCTGGCCGTCGGCGCCGAGATCAACCGGTTCGCCGCGAAGGTCAGGGCGTTGACACCGCAGATGTCGCAGTGGTTGCGCGGTGACGACAAAGCCATCGTCGAAAAGGAAGCCGCCGAATTCACCGAGCAGGGCGCACCCGACGACCTGGCCTACCGGGTCGCGGCCGGCCTGTACCGCTACAGCTTCCTCGACATCATCGACATCGCCGACATCACCGAGATCGAGCCCGCCGAAGTCGCGGACACCTATTTCGCCCTGATGGACCGGCTGGGCACCGACGGCCTGCTCACCGCCGTGTCTCAACTGCCCCGCAACGACCGTTGGCATGCGTTGGCGCGCTTGGCGATTCGTGACGACATCTATGCCTCGCTGCGGTCGTTGTGCTTCGACGTGCTGGCCGTCGGGGAGCCGGACGAAAACGGCGAAGAGAAGATCGCCGAATGGGAACACACCAGTGCTTCCCGGGTGGAACGGGCGCGCCGCACGCTCAACGAGATCTACGAGAGCGGCGAGAAGGATCTCGCGACGCTGTCGGTGGCGGCGCGACAGATCCGCCGCATGACGCGAACCAGCGGACGAGGATCCTCTGGATGAGCATCGGTTTCGTGGCGCCGGTGCCGGTGCGCTGGTCGGACATCGACATGTACCAGCACGTCAACCACGCGACCATGGTCACGATCCTCGAAGAGGCGCGGGTGCCATTCCTCAAGGAGCCGTTCGGGGCCGACATCACCACCGTCGGCCTGCTGATCGCCGACGTCCGGGTCACCTACAAGGACCAGCTCCGGCTGGTCGATTCGCCGCTGCAGGTCAAGATGTGGACGAAGCGGCTGCGGGCGGTGGACTTCACTTTGGGTTACGAAGTGCGGTCGGTCAACGCCGAACCGGAATCGAAGCCGGCCGTCGTCGCCGAGTCGCAACTGGCCGCGGTGCACATCGAGGAACAGCGTCTGGTGCGCTTGTCGCCACATCATCGGGAGTACCTGCAACGGTGGCTCAGGGAGTAACGGGGAACGGATCGGAGCGCGGGCTCTGGCTGCGTGACGCGGCCCACCGCGCGGATCTGGCCACCTTCGTGGATCACGCGCTGCGGCTCGACGACGCCGCGGTCATCCGAATCCGCGCGCGGTCCGCCGGATTGCTGACCGCCTGGGTGACAACGGGTTTCGATGTGCTGGCCAGCCGGGTGGTGGCCGGCAAGGTGCGGCCCGGCGACCTGTCGGTGAGCGCGGACGGGCTGGCGCGGGGCCTTTCGGCGATGGACGACTCCGGTTACGTCGACCCGGGCTTTGCGATGGACTCGGCGTGGCGCGGTGCGTTGCCGCCCGAATCCGGCTTCACCCACCTCGACGACATACCGGCCCGGGTGATGCTGGACCTGGCCCAGAGTGGTGCCCGACTTGCCAAGGAGCACAGCAGTTCCCACGGTCCGCCGGTGTCGCTGCTGGACCAGGAGGTCATTCGGGTCAGTTCGGCCGACGCCAGCGTCGGGCTACCTATGCGGTGTGTGTTCGCCTTGACCGCAATGGGTTTCCTGCCGCAGCCACCGGAATCGATCGAGGCTGAAGAAATCATCCGGGTCCGGATCCTGCCGACCTGGTTGCGGGTCGACGCCCGGTTCGGCTCGGTGTACCGGCGTCGCGGCCAGCAGGCGCTGATGCTGCGCTGACTTCCTCAGATCAGCCAGGCCGTGCTGTCGGGCGGTAGCCGGTCGCCCGCAATGGGCGCACTGGCCAGGAGGAGTTTGCCCGGCGGCAGCTTGATCGGGCGGGTGCCGGCGTTCAGGGCGCACACCAGCCCGCCGCCGCGCCGGAAGATCAGCCCATTGCGCGGCGCCCTCAGCCATTCCAGGTCGTCGTCGAACTCGGAACGCTCCCTGCGTAATTCGAATGCCTGCCGGAAGAACGACAATGTCGAGCCGGCGTCGGCGCGCTGCTTCTCCACCGTCAGCTCCGCCCAATCTTCCGGCATCGGCAGCCAGGTGTGGGCAGACGTGGAGAACCCGAACGGGGGAGTGTCACCCGACCATGGGATCGGGACCCGGCACTTGTCGCGGCCGCGTTCGGTGTGTCCCGAGCGTTCCCACGTCGGGTCCTGCAGCACATCCTCGGGGAGGTCCAACACGTCGGGCAATCCAAGCTCTTCGCCGTTGTAGATGAACACCGCGCCCGGCAGGGCGAGCATCAGCATCGCCATCGCGCGCGCCCGGCGCAGCCCGACTTCGCCACCGCCGTAGCGGGTGACCTCGCGGCCCACGTCGTGGTTGGACAGCGTCCAGGTCGGGGTGGCGTTTTCGATCGCCGTGGCCGCCAGCGAGTTCTGCACCGCGTCGTGAATTTCGGTGGCGTCGAAGTCGATCTGGGCGAGCCGGAAGTTGAAGCCGAGATGCAGCTCGTCGGCACGCAGATACTCGGCCCACCGGACGTTGTCGGTCACCCACACCTCGCCGACGGTCACCGCCCCGGGATAGTCGTCGACCACCGTGCGGATATCGCGGTGGATCGCGTGCACGCTCGGGTGGTTGAAGCGTGGGTCGTCGTCTGTGTGGTGCAACACCCTGGTGCCGACCTCCGGGGAGTCCGGCAGTCCCGGCGGCTTGGCCATTCCGTGCGCCACGTCGATGCGGAAGCCGTCCACGCCGCGTTCCAGCCAGTACCGCAGCGTTTTCTCGAAGTCGTCGAACACCTCCGGGTTGTCCCAGTTCAGATCCGGCTGCTCGACGTCGAAGAGGTGCAGATACCACTGGCCGGGGTTGCCGTCCGGCTCGATCACCCGGGTCCAGGCCGACCCGCCGAACACCGACTGCCAGTTGTTCGGCGGCAGCTTGCCGCCGCGGCCCCGGCCGTCGCGAAAGATGTAGCGTTCGCGGGCCGCGGTGCCCGGGCCGGCGGCCAGCGCGGCCAGAAACCAGGGATGCGCCGAACTGCTGTGGTTTGGCACCACGTCCATGGTGACCTTGATGCCGCGCTGGTGTGCCGCGGTGATCAGCCGCTCGAAGGCGGCCAGCCCGCCGAACAACGGGTCGATGTCCCGCGGATCGGCGACGTCGTAGCCGTGGTCGGCCATCGGCGAGACGGTGACCGGGTTGATCCAGATCGCGTCGACCCCAAGCTGTTCGAGGTGGTCCAGCCGCGCCGTCAACCCGTCCAGGTCGCCGACGCCGTCGCCGTCGCTGTCAGCGAACGACCGCGGATACACCTGGTAGAAAACCGCATTCGACCACCACGCAGCGCCGGGGCCCATAGGTCTCCGTTCAGCCTCTTGTCGGACATCGGATCGATGATCACCACGGTAGCCGTTCGGCGCGATCCCGCAGCGCCGCCGAGCTTGCCTGCCAGGCAAATTGGCGGCTAATTGCGCGGTAACGGTTATCGGTTTCCGCGCAGGGTGGCACGACTATGCGTCGTGCAGCTGACCTGGAAGGCCCCACGTCGAGTTGACCAGCGAGTTGGCCGCCATTTCCAGGTAGTCGAGCAACTCGCGGCGGTGCTCGTCGTCCAGGGTCTCCGAGTCGATCGAGGCCACCGCGGTGTGCATGCACCGCAGCCAGGCGTCGCGCTCGATGGGCGTGATCCGGAACGGGGCGTGACGCATCCGCAGCCGTGGATGGCCGCGCTGGTCGGAGTAGTTGCGCGGGCCGCCCCAGTACTGCTCGAGGAACATGCGCAGCCGTTCTTCGGCGCCCGCCAGGTCGTCCGCGGGGTACACCTCGCGCAATATCTCGTCCCCGGGGACCTGCGCATAGAAGCGCGAAACGATCGCATTGAAGGTCTCGGCACCGCCGACCGCGTCGTAAAAGGACTGTTGAGGCTGATCCATCTCCTCCATTGTGGGCCATCGGCCGACCGCCCCGGAGGCGGCCCGACGGCTTCGGGTGTTCACCGGATCGACACGGCACGCACCTGCGATAAGGGTGCGATTGGCGGCGAATCATGGTGGACTGTTCGCGGAGGATCTATGGCGCAGGGCAAGAGACGCCGCGGCCACCGCAGTTCGGGTGCCGCGGCAGGGTTAACCGGGCCCCCGACCGCGCCATGCCTGCACAGCATTGACACCTACCCACGGATCGACACCCATCCGCCCACCCGCCACGACAGCGCGTCGATCTGGAGCCGCCGGCGGGTGCTCCTGTTGAACTCCACCTACGAGCCGCTCACCGCGCTGCCGATGCGCCGGGCGATCGTGATGGTGATCTGCGGAAAGGCCGACGTGGTGCACCACGACCCGGCCGGTCCGGTCATTCACTCGGCGACCAGGTCGATTGTGGTGCCGTCGGTGATCCAGCTGCGCACCTATGTCCGGGTTCCCTACCGCGCCCGAGTCCCGATGACCCGCGCCGCACTGATGCACCGCGACCGTTTCTGCTGCGCCTATTGCGGAGGCAAAGCCGACACCGTCGACCACGTGATGCCGCGCAGCCGCGGCGGCGACCACTCGTGGGAGAACTGCGTCGCATGCTGCTCGACCTGCAACCACCGCAAGGGCGACAGGCTGCTCACCGAACTGGGCTGGACGCTGCGGCGTGCGCCGCTGGCGCCGACCGGACAGCACTGGCGACTGCTGTCCTCGGTCAAGGAACTGGACCCGGCCTGGGCCCGATATCTCGGCGAAGGCGCGGCCTAGCCGGGATTGCCCGGCGAAAAACATTTGCGTCCAACCGCACCAGTCCAGCCCGCGGTGGGATACGGTTTGCGTCGTGAACGCTGTGGTGATCCACCTCTTATTCATCGGAGTGCCGCTGTTACTGGCGGCCGTGCTGGCACTGCTGATCTGGTCGCGCAAGGGACCCCACCCCGCGACCTACAAACTGTCTGAGCCCTGGACACACGCGCCGATCCTGTGGGCCGCCACCGACGAAGCGGTCGGCGGCGCGCACGGACACGGGCATGGTGCAGCGCAGTTCACAGTCGGAGGTGGCGCCAGTGGCACGTGGTGAGGTTGCGACGGTTGAAGCGGCCCAGCTCCCCAAGGGCTCGGCGATCACTACCAGCGGCCGGATCTCCGCGGTCACCGAGCCCGGAGAACTGTCGGTGCACTACCCGTTCCCGATCAAGGACCTCGTTGCCCTCGACGACGTGCTGAAGTACAGCTCACGGGCGTCGCAGGCGCGGTTCGCGATTTACCTGGGTGATCTGGGTAGCGACACCGCCGCCCGGGCGCGCGAGATTCTGGCCAAGGTGCCGACGCCGGACAACGCGGTGCTGCTCGCCGTCTCGCCCAACCAGAGCGCCATCGAAGTGGTCTACGGCTCCGCGGTGCGCGGTCGTGGCGCGGAGAAGGCCGCACCGGAGGGCGTCGCGGCCGCTTCCTCGGCGTTCGAGCAGGGCGAGCTGGTCGAAGGGTTGGTCAGCGCGATCGAGGTGCTCAGCTCGGGCATTTCTCCGGCCTAGATTCCGGTAGGTTTCTCCGCCCTGCTGCCGGTGAACCGCTACGAGCAGGCGCTCGCGGACGTGGGCTTGCTCAGCGGCCCCGCCTCAGGGGCATACGCCGACTGGCTGGCGAACGCCGAACGTCAGGAAGTGGCTCCAGTGGTCGTCGCCGAGGTCGCGCAACGGCACCAGATCAGCCCGGACAGCTTCGCGGTCCTGCGGGACATGGAGCGGATCACCGACCCCGCCGGCAAGTCGTTCTTTGTCATCCCGCCGCGCACCGGCGGGGACGACGCGCGCCAGGCGGTGCTGATGACCTACATCTTCAACGCGGGCACCGACTACGGCCGGCAGCGCGCAGTCACCAGCGACTTCCCGGCGACGCCGTACTCGGCCGCCGAAGTCCAGCGCATCGTCGACCGGCAGCGGGCAAACCGCTGGAGCTACAACCAGGATCTCGGATTCGTCGACCGCAACGGCGCACGCCTGGTCGCGACGCCCAACGGCATCCTGATGGGCCTGGGCGGCAACTGGATGCAACGGCTGTTCAGCCAGCAAGGCGGCACGACCTGGGGCGAGATCTTCCTGATCAACATGAGCCCGGCCGATCCCGTCGAGCTGCTGCGCCTGATCGTCGAGTCCGGGCACGCCTGGTACGCCGACCACGACGGTCGGCCCTGCGAGTCCAACCTCGCTCTGGACCGCGTGCTGC
Organism: Mycobacterium sp.; assembly: GCF_035499775.1. Taxonomy (GTDB): domain Bacteria; phylum Actinomycetota; class Actinomycetes; order Mycobacteriales; family Mycobacteriaceae; genus Mycobacterium. The sequence continues at coordinate 21,793 of NZ_DATJYB010000377.1, forward strand.
ACCACGAGGAGCGGCACTGCGCGCAATGGGCCGCCAAGGGCTATGTCGGCATGATCAGGGACTACAGCTGGGAACTGGTGCGCGAGAGGGTCTTTCGCAAGCCGAACAGGCTCGAAGACGACGCCGGCCTGTCCGACGGCGGATACCGGTGATCAGGTCGCGCCGTCAGTGTCGAACTTCCGGGCCCGCAGCGAACGCTTCACCGCCGCCTGGCCCTCCAGGACCAGCCGGCGCAGGGCCGGCGGGACCTCCGACGCGGGCGCTGCCAGGAACTCGTCGGCGGCGGCGACACCGGCGTCGCTGATGTCCCAGTTGGGATACAGCCCGATCACCACCGATTGCGCGACTTCGCTGGATCGCCGCGCCCAGACTCCGGCTATCGCCTGGAAGTAGCGCGCGGTGAACGGTTTGAGCAGCTCGGCCTGTCCTGGCGCGACGATGCCCGCAATGATCGCGCGCCCGGCGGCGTTGGCCAGCGTGTCGTCCTCGACCACGGTGGTGAACGCCTCGTCCTTGACGTCGAATTGCGGCCGTGCCGCCGCCGCCTGGGCGCCGTGCCGCTTGCCGGCCGCGGTCGGGTCGCGCTGCACCTCCGCGTCGATCGTCGGCGACTCGGGGCCGTCGGCGTCGATGGCTCCGGCGGTGGCCAGCGCGGTCACGATCCGCCAGCGCAGGTCGGTGTCGACCTCCACCCCGGCCAACCCCAGCTCGGCGGGGTCGCCATCGAGCAGCGCCGTGAGCACCTCCACATGCCGTGGCGAGAGCACCGACGAGCACAGCACGTTGACGAACGCGAGCTGGTGATCCGATGCCGGCTGCGCGGCGCGCGCCAGTTCCAGCATCCGGTCGGCGAACTGCGGCCAGCCGTGCTCGGCGGCCCAGCCCGGCTCGGCATAGGCGGTCAGCGCCGTCTGCGCCTGCAGCAGCAGCCGTTGTGCGACCCCGACTTCGGATTCGGCGTGCACGCCGTCCGACACCAGTGCCACGAAGTCTCGGGCCCGCAGTTCGGCTTCGCGGGTCATCTCCCAGGCCGCCGACCAGACCAGCGTGCGCGGCAGCGGTTCGGCGATGTCGGCGATCCGCTGCAGCGCGGTCTGCAGCGAGGTGGCGTCCAGTCGCAGTGAGCAATAGGTCAGATCGTCGTCGTTGACCAGGATCAGCTTGCCGCGCGAAACACCAACCAGCGCAGGGACTTCCGTGACCGGGCCGTCGACGTCGAGTTCCTCGCGGTGCACCCGCACCAGGCGGCCGGACCCGTCCTCGTCGTAGATTCCGATCGCCAGCCGGTGCACCCGGGTCTCACCCGCGCCCGGCGCGGCGCCGCTCTGCGTCACCGCGAATCGGGTGAACCTACCCTCGGCATCGACGTCGAAATCCGGCCGCAGCGTGTTCAGGCCGGTGGTTTTCAGCCATTGCTGGCCCCAATCCGACAGGTCACGTCCGGACGCCTGCTCCAGCGCCCCCACCAGGTCGTCGAACGTGGCGTTGCCGTATGCGTGGGTGCGGAAGTAATCGCGCAGTCCGGCCAGGAAGTGCTCGAGCCCGACATAGGCGACCAACTGCTTGAGGACCGACGCTCCCTTGGCGTAGGTGATGCCGTCGAAATTCACCTCGACCGCGGCCAGGTCCGGGATGTCGGCGGCGATCGGGTGCGTCGACGGCAGTTGGTCCTGGCGGTACGCCCAGGACTTCTCGACGGTTGCGAACGTCGTCCAGGCTTCGGTGAATTCGGTGGCCTCGCTCTGGCACAGCACCGAAGCGAAGGTGGCGAAGGACTCGTTCAGCCACAGGTCGTCCCACCAGGTCATGGTGACCAGGTCGCCGAACCACATGTGCGCCATCTCGTGCAGCACCGTCTCGGCGCGCCGTTCGTAGGAGGCCCGGGTGACTTTGCTCCGGTAGACGTAGTCCTCGAGGAACGTCACCGCGCCGGCGTTCTCCATCGCGCCGGCATTGAACTCGGGCACGAACAGCTGGTCGTACTTGCCGAACGCATACGGCAGGCCAAAGTGCTTGTGGTAGAAGCCGAATCCCTGCTTGGTCTGGGTGAACAACCGCTCGGCGTCCATGAATTGCGCCAACGATCCCCGGCAGTAGATGCCCAGCGGGATCTCGCCGTACTCGTCGCTGTAGGTGTCGGTCCATTCGGCGTACGGGCCGGCGATCAGGGCCACCAGGTAGGTGCTCATCCGCGGGGTGGTCACGAACGTGTGCACGCTGGCGGCGTCGGCCGCCACGACTGACGCAGCGGCGCCGTTGGAGACCACCTTCCAGTGCGCGGGTGCGGTGACCCGGACTTCGAAAGTGGCTTTCAAGTCCGGTTGGTCGAAGCAAGCGAACATGCGCTTGGCGTCGGCGGTCTCGAATTGCGAGTACAGGTACGTCTCGTTGTCCACCGGATCGACGAAAAGATGCAGACCCTCGCCGGTGTTGGAGTAGCGGCAGTCGGCGTCGACGATCACCACGTTGCGGCTGGCCAGCCCGGTCAACGGGATACCGGTCGATTCGTCGTACCCGGAGATGTCGAGTTCGCGGCCGTTGAGGCTGGCGCTACGGACCGTCTCGGCGGCGATGTCGATGACCGTGTCCGCGCCGGCGAGTGCATCGAACACCACGGTGGTGGTGGACCGGAAGGTCCGTTCGCCCGGAGCGCCGTTCCCGTCGGTCACGTCCAGGTTGATCTGGTAGCTGTCGACGGTGATCAGGGCGGCGCGTTCGACGGCCTGGTCCCGAGTGAGGTTAGGAAGAGCCACGCGTCCAACTTAAACGTGCGGGCGGGAACAGTTGCGCGGCGGTTACGGTTGTGCTGAACGTCTCTGACTCTCAACGATAGGACCGCACAAATGCCTGAGAAGTCTGTCGCCGATTTCTGGTTCGATCCGCTGTGTCCGTGGTGCTGGATCACATCGCGCTGGATCCTCGAGGTGGAGAAGGTTCGCGATATCGATGTGAATTTCCACGTGATGAGCCTGGCGATACTGAACGAGAATCGTGAAGGGCTGCCCGAGCAGTACCAGGAAATGATGCAGAAGGCCTGGGGGCCGGTGCGGGTGGCGATCGCCGCCGAGCAGGCGCACGGCGCCGAGGCGCTCGCCCCGCTGTACGCCGCGATGGGCACCCGGATTCACAACGAGGGCAACAAGGACCTCGAAGAGGTCATCAAGCTGTCGCTGGCCGACGCGGGCCTGCCGGCCGAGCTGGCCGCTGCCGCGACCAGCACCGACTACGACGACGCCCTGCGCAAGAGCCACCACGCCGGGATGGACGCGGTCGGCGACGACGTCGGCACGCCGACCATTCACGTCAACGGCGTCGCGTTCTTCGGACCGGTGATGTCCAAGATTCCGCGCGGCGAAGAGGCCGGAAAACTGTGGGACGCCTCGGTGACCTTTGCGGCCTACCCGCACTTCTTCGAGCTCAAGCGGACCCGAACCGAACCGCCCCAGTTTGACTAGTCACGGCGTCGTGCACAATTGCGGGCATGCGCGTCTACCTGGGGTCTGACCACGCCGGATATGAGCTCAAGCAGCAGATCATCGAGCACCTGAAGAAAACCGGGCACGAGCCGATCGACTGCGGCGCCTACAGCTACGACGCCGAGGACGACTACCCGGCATTTTGTATCTCCGCCGCAACGCGTGCGGTGGCCGATCCCGACGCCCTGGGCATCGTGCTGGGCGGGTCGGGCAACGGCGAGCAGATCGCCGCGAACAAGGTCCCCGGCGCCCGCTGCGCGCTGGCGTGGAGCGTGGAGACCGCGACCCTGGCCCGTGAGCACAACAACGCCCAGCTGATCGGCATCGGTGGTCGCATGCACACCGTCGACGAGGCGCTGTCGTTCGTCGACGCCTTCGTCAACACGCCGTTCTCGAAAGCCGAACGCCACCAACGACGTATCGACATTCTCGCGGAATACGAACGCACCCACCAGGCGCCACCCGTTCCCGGAGCTCCGGACTCAGTGGCCTGAGAGACATCCGTGCCAGAAGGGCATACCCTGCACCGGTTGGCGCGGCTGCACCAGCGTCGCTTCGGCGGCGCGCCGGTAGCGGTGTCCAGCCCGCAAGGGCGATTCGCGGATTCGGCGGCCGTCGTGGACGGCCGGGTGTTGCAGCGCACCAGCGTCTGGGGCAAGCACCTGTTTCACCACTACGCCGGCGGCCCGATCGTGCACGTCCATCTCGGTCTCTACGGCACTTTTACCGAATGGCAGCGGGCGGACGACGCGCCGCTTCCCCAACCGGTGGGGCAGGTGCGGATGCGGATCGTCGGCGCCGAGTACGGCACCGACCTACGCGGCCCGACGGTCTGCGAGTTGGTGGACGAAGGCCAGGTCAGCGATGTCGTGGCCAGGCTGGGACCCGACCCGTTGCGCGCCGACGCCGACCCCTCGTGGCCGCGGGCCCGGATCACCAAGTCCCGCAGGCCTATTGGCTCGCTGTTGATGGACCAAACCGTCATCGCCGGCGTGGGCAATGTGTATCGCAACGAGTTGCTGTTTCGCCACGGCATTGACCCGTACCGGCCCGGCCGGGGGATCAGCGAGGGGGAGTTCGACGCGGCGTGGACCGATCTGGTGGCGCTGATGAAGGTCGGCTTGCGCCGCGGCAGGATCATCGTGGTCCGCCCCGAACATGACCACGGTCCGCCGTCGTACCGGTCTGGGCGGCCCCGCACCTATGTGTACCGGCGCGCGGGCGAGCCTTGCCGGGTCTGCGCGACGACGATCCAAACGGCTGTGTTGGAAGGCCGAAACGTGTTCTGGTGCCCCACCTGTCAGACGTGACGTTATTCGACATGTGTGAAAGCACAAGCTAATTCGCAGGAAATTGTCAGCAAGAAACGGCCGCGTCTACAGTTTTTTACTCAGAGTGGTTGGGTACAAGTGGGCATTGTGAAAACTCTTCCACGTTTAGCTGCAACGATTTTCGCTATGGGGGCCGGTTTGGGCGTGACCGCTGTGGGCGCCGCGGTCGACGCCCAGGCGCAGCCGGCGCCGATGCCGGACTACCACTGGTGCCCAGGTCAGTGGTGGGATCCGGGCTGGGGCTTCAACTGGGACGGCGGCAACTGCCACGACGATCACCACCGCGACATGGACGGCTGGGACCACCACCGTGACTGGGGTGGGCCCGGCGGGCCCGGCGGGCCCGACCACCCGCCCGGCTGGCGGTGATTTCGGAATTATCCAAGCGGGATGACCCCGAGCGTCGCGTAGACCTGGTTACTGAGCGTCACGCTGCGCGGGTCCGCATTGGCCTTGGTGGCGTCGAAGCGGTTCATCACATACGCATAGCCGATCCGGTGCTCCAGGTCGACGAAACCGAACGAGCCGCCCAGGCCGCCGTGCCCGAAGATCCGCGGATTGGGTCCGTTGACGCCTCGCTGGTTCAGCATGTAACCCAAGCCCCACCCGTGGTCGGCCACCCGGGGACCAAGCACCAGATCGGACTCGAGGCCGCCCTGAGACACCCGTATCCGGTCCATGTGCTCGCGGCTGATCAGCTTCTCGTGCGCGAGCGCGTTGTAGAAGGTCGCCAATCCCAGCGCCGACACCTGCCCGTTGGTGCCGGGGAACTCGAGTTCGCGCCACAGGTGCAGATCGTTGGAGCCCACCTCGTCGTCGGGGAGAAATCCCATCGAAATCGACAATCCCGCCTTCGGATGCTCGGTCAGGCTGCTCGGCTCCCACGGGGCATGCACGTCCGCCAGCAGTTGGCGGAAGTGCGGCTTGTTCACTCGCTCCGCGCACCGGCGCTGGTCGGCCGGCGACAGGCCGATGTGGACGTCGGCGCCGATCGGTTCGGCGATCTCGGTCCGCAGATACTGACCGATGGTTCGGCCCGTGACCCGGCGGAACACCTCGCCGAGGATGAAGCCGAAGGTGGTCATGTGGTAACCCTGCGCGGTGCCGGGCTCCCACCACGGTTCCGCGACCGCGATCTGAGCGCAGGCGAAATCCCAGTCGGTGACGGCCTCCCAGCTGATCCGGGTGCGCGGCCCGATCACCCCTGAGCGATGGCTCATCACCATGGCCAGCGTGATGTCCTCCTTGCCGGCCTGCCCGAACTCGGGCCAGTAGTGGGCCACCGGCGCCTGCAGGTCCAGCTCACCGCGGTCGACGAGCTGGTGGACGCAGGTGGCCGTCAGCCCCTTGGTGCCGGACAGCACGGTGCTCAGCGTGTTCTGCTCCCAGGGACGGGTGCCGGCGGCGTCAGCCGAGCCGCCCCATAGGTTGACGACGAGCTCCCCGTCGACCCACACCGCAACCGCCGCACCGACCTCGCCGCGCACGGCAAAATTGCGCTCGAACGCGTCGCGCACTCCGACGAAGTCCGGCGCGCATGAGCCCAGAATGTCGACGTCGCTCATGGCGCCTTTCTTTCGCGCAAAACAGCAGCTCCGAGCGGGCGACGGGAATCGAACCCGCGTAGCTAGTTTGGAAGACTAGGGCTCTACCATTGAGCTACGCCCGCGTGTATTAGTCGAGCGCGACTGTACGTGGCGGCAGACGTCAAATCTAATCGAAGCCGTCTTGTAACCGCACTGTGAGGTCCGTAGGTCCGTGCGAAGCCAGTGCCGCGGGGGGCCGTAGGATCGCGAGGTCAGCGCGGGGTGTAGCGCAGCTTGGTAGCGCATCCGCTTTGGGAGCGGAAGGCCGCAGGTTCAAATCCTGTCACCCCGACCAACCGAATCACCGGAACCAGCACGTAACGAGCATCGAGGAGCACGCCCGTGAAAAGCAGCGTCGAGCAGTTGAGCCCCACCCGGGTTCGCATCAGTGTGGAGGTGCCGTTCACCGAGCTCGAGCCCGATTTCCAGCGCGCCTACAAGGAGCTGGCCAAGCAGGTGCGGTTGCCCGGCTTCCGGCCCGGCAAGGCGCCCGCGCGGCTGCTGGAGGCCCGGTTCGGCCGCGAGGCGATGCTCGACCAGGTAGTCAATGAGGCGCTGCCCAGCCGGTACGGGCAGGCGGTGACCGAGGCGGAAGTCCAACCGTTGGGCCAGCCCGACATCGAGTTCACCCGCAAGGAGTACGGCGAGGACCTGACCTTCACCGCCGAGGTCGACGTGCGGCCCAAGATCACCCTGCCCGATCTGAGCACGCTCAAGGTCGAGGTGGAACCGTTCGAGGTCAGCGACGAAGAGGTGGACAGCGAACTGCAGACGCTGCGCACCCGGTTCGGCACCCTCACCGGGGTGGACCGGCCGGTGCAGACCGGCGACTTCGTCTCGATCGACCTGTCGGCCACCGTCGACGGCGAGGACGTGCCGAACGCGGCCGCCGAGGGCCTGTCGCACGAGGTCGGCTCCGGCCGGCTGATCGCGGGACTCGACGACGCGCTGGTCGGCTTGTCCGTCGACGAGTCCCGGGAGTTCACCGCCAAGTTGGCAGCCGGCGACCACGCCGGTCAAGACGCGCAGGTCACCGTCACCGTCAAGTCGATCAAGGAACGCGAGCTGCCCGAGCCCGACGACGACTTCGCGCAATTGGCCAGTGCCTTCGACACCATTGACGAGCTGCGGGCCAACCTCGCCGACCAGGTGCGCCAGACGAAGCAAGCGCAGCAAGCCGAGCAGATTCGCAACGCCACGATGGAGGCCCTGCTGGAGCAGGTCGAGGTGCCGTTGCCCGAGGCGTACGTGGAGGCGCAGATCGAGGGTGTCATCCAGCAAGCGCTCAGCGGCCTCAACAACGACGAAGCTAAGTTCAACGAACTGCTCGCCGAGCAGGGTTCGTCTCGCGAAGAGTGGGATGCCGACGCGCGCAGCGCGGCGGAGAAGGACGTCAAGCGGCAACTGCTGCTCGATGCGCTGGCCGACGATCTGGAGGTCCAGGTCGGCCAGGAGGACCTGACCGAACGGCTGGTGTCGACGTCTCGGCAATACGGCATCGAGCCGCAGCAGCTGTTTGCCTTCCTGCAGGAGAACAACCAGCTGCCGTCGATGTTCGCCGACGTGCGGCGCGAGCTGGCCATCAAGGCCGTGGCCGAGGCGGCGACGGTCACCGACACCGCCGGCAACACCATCGACACCAGTGAGCTCTTCGGCAAGCACGAGCATGACCACGATCACGACGACTTCGAGGACGACGAGGACGACGAGGACGACGACTTCGAGGACGA
>NZ_DATJYB010000378.1:0-9919 GCF_035499775.1 Mycobacterium sp.
TCGAACCGGTAACCGGTGATCAGGCCACCCGAGCCGGTGCGGACGAAGTCCTGCTGGAACGTCTCGGCGGCCAGGCCCGACGCCAGCCACACCGCCACCGCGGGCTCGTCCTCGATCTCGTGGCGGCCGGCGACGATCGCCTGGGCGATGCAGCCGATCAGCGCGGGCGGCTCGACCATCTCTTGCACCGTGTCGAGGACGTCCGCAGCCTTGTCGGTGTGTGATCGCGATCCGAGTAGCACCGCCAGCGACGGCGCCTCACCCGCGAGCTCGTCGCGCGCGTGCGCGGTGGCCTCCACCGCGGCCTGCCGTGCGTCGGGCACCGTGGAAACCCCGACTCCGATCCGCATGCTTCCATGATGCGCCCCACGCACCTGAAGCGCGCCGACCAGTTCGCGCGCGGGCACGCCACGCCGGACCCGGTGAAGGCGCTGTCCACCCAGCTGAGTTAAAGCGGCGGTCAGACCGCGAACTGGTTGTATCATGTTGTGCTACAACATGATAACGACCTCGACTGTGGCTTCCCGGCTGGCGTGGGGACGTCGCGTTGGTCGCGCACGCAGCGAACTGACCAGACATCGCGAGGGCCGATGTCTGGTGAATGATTTAGCCCATCGTTAAGATCGCCGCTGCGGCCACCGCAATTATGGCCATGAGGGATACAAAGGTCACCGTGATTGCCGTGAGCACGATTTCGTGTTCGCTGGGTCGCCAGCGCGGCTTTAATTCGACGAGGCCGGTTTCAGCCTCGAAGTCTTCGGTTCGGGGCGCCGCGGTAGTCGTAAGGCTTATCTCCGAGTCACAATGCGGCAAGCCACACGAAGAGACCGCACCTCTATGCCCTTGTGTCGCATAGCTTCTGAGTCGGGCGCGCACAGGGTTTGCGATTCTCATATCAGCAAGCCCTGCCGCCCTGCGGACGCCAGAACGGCTTACTTCCAGCCGAGACTCCAGACTTTTCACACGACCAATTATACAAAGTGAGCGGAGATACAATCGTCACTGTTGAGGCAAAGGTGATTAACGGTTCGAGCACGGACCAACCATTAAATCCGCTGGTCAACATTTCCAAAACAATTGTCAATCAAAACAGCATCGAGCGCGCCGATTCACAGCGACAGGGACGGCCCCGACACCGCCAGGACGGGACGGCATCGCGCACGGTCACCCAGTTGCACCAGATACAGGTAAACCTCGCTTCGAAGCATTACCGTTGGAAGATGCACGACATCGAGCATCAGCGCCCTCACAGCGCCAACCCACTGGAGCAGGTGCTGAAGCCGTTCACCCGTACCGGCGGCTTCTACGCCCGGTCCTGGGCCGCCTACTTGGATCGCGAGCCCGACGAGCTTCCGGTGGCGCGGCCCACCCTCGCGCTGGCGGCGCAGGCTTTCCGCGACGAGATCCTGCTGACGGGTTTTAGCCTGCTGCGGCAGACGCCCAGCACGTCGACACTCGAACGCATCGATAGCGAAGTGCTTGCGGCACTTGAGTTTTACGCCGAAAGGGGCTGGCTGGACAACCCTGAAGGGTTCTTCGCCGAACCCCCACCGCTGACCGACGTCACAGTCAAACCCGTCAACAGCATGGGTCGCAGCTACGAGCGCCTGTCCTTCGAAAGCGAATACCAGCCCCATGAAGGCGAACCGGCCCGGGAACGGTGGCTGAGCTACCGCGGCAATCGGCGGGAATACGCCTTGATGTTCCGACACCGCAAGCCGCGACCTTGGCTGATATGTGTGCACGGCGCGGAGATGGGACGGGCTGCGCTCGACCCCATGCTGTTTCGTGCCTGGCACCTGTATCGCGACCTCGGCCTCAATGTGGTGCTTCCCGTCCTTCCCATGCACGGCCCACGGTCACGAAATCTCCCCAAAGGTGTTGCATTTCCCAGCGAAGACGTGCTCGACGACGTCCACGGCGCCGCGCAGGCGGTGTGGGATATCCGGCGCCTGCTGTCCTGGATCCGCTCGCAGCAGCCCCAAGCCATGATCGGGCTGAATGGCATTTCCCTCGGTGGTCTGATCAGCTCGCTGGTCGGCAGCCTCGACGACGGGCTGACGTGCGCGATTCTTGGAGTCCCCGCCGTGGATCTGGTCGAGTTGGTCGGCCGCCATGCCGGCCTCAGTGGCCACGATCGCCTGCGCCAGTCGATGAATGCGGCCAAACCCATTGGCCGAATGGCCTCGCCGCTGGCTTTGACTCCCCGCGTGCCGATGCAAGGCCGCTTCATCTATGCCGGCATCGCCGACAGGTTGGTGCACCCACGCGACCACGTCACCCGTCTCTGGGAGCAGTGGGGCAAACCCGAGATCCAGTGGTACCCAGGCGGTCACACCGGGTTCTTCAGCTCCCAGCCGGTGCAACGATTCATCGACCAGGCGCTGGTGCAGTGCGGGCTCGTCGACCCGTCGCGGCTGCGACGCAGACGCTGACAGGGCTCGCGCGTGCGCGGCGAGCAAGACGAGCACCAGAGTGGTCACACTTTGTCGCGGCCACGTGTCGACAAAGGTGAGGTTCGACAGGAAGTGACACAGTATGACTCAATCCGACGCGATTACCTTCGTCAATGTATTCGAGATCGACCCAGAACAGCTGGACGCGTTTCTGGTCGAATGGCGTGAACGTGCCGAGTTCATGAGCAAGCAGCCCGGATTTCGTTCGTTCCGGCTGCACCGCGCGTTGTCACCAGATTCGCGCTTCCAGTTGATCAACGTCGCGGAGTGGGACAGCGCCGCTGCGCTGCAGGCGGCTACCGCCCAGCCCACCTTTCAAGACAGTGTCCGCCGCTCGGCTGCTGAATTTCGCGCGACGGCCCATCCAGGCCTCTACCGCACGGTCGTTGAGGTCACCGCGCCGTAGTTGAAAAGGTATGTCACTCAATCGAAAAGGAGCGTGACAGCATGCCGAAGCAGTATCGCGTGGGTGCGTCCGTTCGGTTCAACAACGCGGTGATGAAGTCGCTGCTGCGTGCGGGAGTGCGGTTTGGAACGTTCACGATTCTGACCGTTCGTGGCCGAAAAAGTGGGCAACCGATCGAAACGCCGCTCGCGGTGTTTGAGAAAGACGGGAATCGCTATCTGGTTGCCCCATACGGAGTTGTGAATTGGGTGCGCAACCTTCGGGCCGCCGGCGGCGAGGCCACGCTCACCAGCGCTCACCACACCGAGAAGATTGCCGCAGTTGAGCTGCCCCCCGAGCAGGCGGCACCGATCTTGCGCTCTGCGTTGCAGACCGGCCCGCCCGGTATTCCGCGGCTCATGGTCAAGGTATACCGGCGCTTCTCGGTGCTTCCGTACCTCGACGTCGACATGAACTCCACCACAGCGGAATTCGAACGTGCGGCCGCCAGCCATCCCATCTTTCTGGTGCGGACGGCGGCGTGACGGTCATTGCCCTAAGACATCCACCACCGCGCCCCACGGAGACCTGACGAACAATCCACCAAGGCCGTCCTGGGCAGCGTCGGGGTCTACTTCGATAGGCTCGTTGAGCGTCACGCTGTAGACACCGAAATCGGCATGCCTGGCCGCGATCTCACGCGCAACGTCGAGCCGGGTTGTCGCGTACGTGTATTCCTTGCCATCGACTGGGTCCAACGTACGGGTCGTCGCATCCCCGGGATTAAGACCCTGCACATCAGCACGGTAATAAGCCGCGTCATTACTCATCTCGTCAACCCTTCGGTTCGTCTGTTCACACACCCAGCCGACGGCACGGCAGCCAAAGCCATTGTGACGTCGCCTGCGTTCAATTCTCGGATCGGGTGCGCATGGTATGTCAATGTCGCCGTGGACAACGTGGGAATGGTTTTTGCTTGGCCGCGAACGTCATCGCTTCCCGGTGCGCCTGATGCGACGGGTAACGGCAACGCCAAAAGCCCAGGCGCGCACCAGAGCCCCGCATGGCCGTGACAGGCTGATTTGGCCCCACCAGGACGGCTCCAACTGGCTCCACCTGTGCGAGATCATGTCCGCAAGCGCCGCCCGCAGATTCTGGCCGAGGCGGGCCGGCTGCTGGAGTTGGGCTGTGTGGCCCAGACTCATGAGCCCGCAGCCGAGGCGGAGGTGGACTTTCATGACCTGTCGAAGCAGGGTCCTAGGCGTCTCGGACGGGCTGGTAGGTGAGGAACGCCAGGCTGTTACCGACGGTGCGGATGCCGATCAATTCCATGCGTTTCTTGCTGCTGATCTCACCGAAGAGGCGCTCGCCAACACCGAGCACGAACGGATAGATCATCAGCCGCAGCTCGTCGACGAGGTCGTGCTCGATCAATGTGTGCACCAGCTGGAAGCTGGCATAGACGACGATGTCCCCGTGCAGCTTTCGGCGCAGCCTGGAGACCTCATCGACCAAGTCGCCGGTCAGTACTGCCGAGTTGTTCCAGTCAGGATCTTGAAGAGTCGCGGACACAACGTACTTGGGCAGACTGTTCAATCGGTCCGCCCACTGGCCACTGCGGGACGGCCAGCGTGCGGCGAAGAACTCGTAGGTCCGCCGACCCAGCAGCAGGGCCTCCGCGCCCAGCGCCTCATCGAGCTCGACTCTTGCCCACTCTTCCCGGTCCCTGTTTTCGACTTGGCCGAACCAGCCGCCGGCCCTGAAACCCTCCTCGCCGATCGGGTCCTGCACGACTCCGTCAAGCGTGACGTTCTCGCTGATGATGATCTTTCCCATCTTTGCTCTCCTTGGTTGCGCATTGTCAGCTACCACTAATGGAGACACCGCATCGTCAACAAAGTGGCGCTTGCCAAGCGCCCCGTTTGCCGTTCCGCCGGTGTCTACATATGCGACCGAAGTGTCACGAGGTGCCGGAGGAAGGTGATGCGAGGGTGGTAGCCGGCGAGCTGATGTCCCGGGCACAGGCCGGGGACGGCGAGGCGTTCCGGGAGCTGACCGAACCGTACCGCCGGGAGCTGCAGGTGCACTGTTACCGGATGCTCGGATCCTTGCAGGACGCCGAAGACGCCCTGCAAGACACGCTGCTGGCTGCCTGGCACGGCCTCAAAGGATTCGAGGGACGCGCCTCGCTGCGCACCTGGCTCTACCGGGTTGCGACCAACTGCTGCCTCAACGCCCGTCGCTCAGCGAGCCGACGCCCGGCCAAGGAGTGGGACGTGCCCAATGTTGAACCGCCCGAACCCACCGGCCTCGGTGAAGTCGTCTGGCTCGAGCCATTCCCCGACGCCCTTCTCGGCGGTGTCACCGAAGCGCCGCTTGGCCCGGAAGCCCGCTACGAGCAGACCGAATCCATCTCGCTGGCTTTCATTGCCGCCCTTCAGGTCCTGCCACCTCGCCAGATCGCCGTGCTCATCCTGCGCGACGTCCTCGGATTCCACACCAACGAGGTGGCCGACATGCTGGGCTCGACGGTCGAATCGGTTAAAAGTGCCCTCAAACGGGCGCGCACTAGCCTGCAGCGCCGTCGGCCCACAACCGACGACCGCCAACCCCCACCCGCGCGCGACTCACCCGCCGAGGATGCGATGGTGACGAAGTTCGTCCGCGCGTGGGAGTCGGCCGATCTCGACGCGCTAGTAGCCCTTCTGACCGATGACGTCTTTATGTCGATGCCACCGATGCCCTTCGAATACGAGGGCCGAGACGTCGTGGCCCGCTTCTGCGCGAATCTGTTCCGCGCGGGCCGCAGGTTCGACCTCGTGCCGACACGCGCCAACGGTCAGCCAGCGTTCGGCGCCTACCTGCGCACCCCCACCGGCATCAGCCACGGCGTCGGCCTCTACGTCCTCAGCCTCGCCGGCGACCGCATCTGCGCCATGACTCGCTTCGACAACAGCGTGCTCCCATGGTTCGGGCTACCGCGATCGCTGTCCAGCACCTAGACGACGACCCCGGAGACTACTCATGACGAGCCGCCGTCGAGCAGTCCGCGCTCGATAAGCTCCAGCACTTGCCGCCGCGCGAATTCGATGCCGGCCGCGGTTCTCGGCAATGGCCCGTCCAGCAGCAGACCCGCAAGGCCGTGCACCGCCGACCAGGCCGCAATCTCGGCTCCGGGCCTCCGGTGTGGGTCCAGCAAACCGGCGGCCTGGCACTGGTCGAGCACTTCAGCAAGGATGTCGAACGGATCGACTCCATCGCCGGGTCCGCCCCCGTCCGCCCGATGATCTGCCGAGGGCGAAGTGGCGGGATGCGACGTGAAGGCGGTGCGGAACAGCCCGGGCTCGGTCAACGCGAAGTCGATGTAGGCGGTGCCGACCGCGCGCAGCCGGAGGCGCGGACCTTTGGCGCGGGCAACCCGTCGGCGCATCTCGTCGCCGAGCTCGCTGCGCGCATGGCGCGACACCTCGGCCAGCAGTGCCTCGCGGTCGGCGAAATGACGGTAAGCGGCCGAGTGTGAGACCCCGGCGGCCCGGGCAGCCTCGCGCAGGATGACCCGATCGGGCCCACCCTCGCGGGCCAGCGCGATGCTCGCCTCGACCAGCGCTGAGTGCAGCGCGCCGTGGTGGTAGGCCTTTCGGCGTCCAGGGTCGGCGCTGGCAGGGCTCATGCCCGCCAGAATCCCATGCCCACCTCGATGTTGACAACGGTCACATAGGAGTCGCATACTGCGATGTAACCAGTGGTCACATCATCGCTGGTTCAAGTCCCCTACTTAGGGAAGGAAAATCCAATGACAAACTCACGCGTTCTGGTGACCGCCGCCACGGGCAAGATCGGCGGCGCGGTGGCCGCCCAACTGCTGGAAAAGGGTGTGCCCACCAGGGCTTTGGTACACCGCGAGGATGCGCGCAGCGCCCGCCTGCGAGCGCTGGGTGCCGAAGTCGTCGTCGCCGACATGTTCGATATTCAGCAGGTCGCGGCCACGGTCGAGGGAATTGACCGGGTGTTTTTCAACCCGCCGTATCACCCGCACGCCCTCGACAGCGCCGTCGCCTTTGCCGTGGCGGCGCGGCGCTCGGGGGTGGAGGCGGTGGTGGCGTTGGGGCAGTGGCTGGCCAGCCCTGAGCATCCCTCGCTGATGACCCGCCATGCCTGGTTGATCGACCAGCTGTTTGAGCTACTGCCGGATACCGCCCACGTCGCCGTTGACCCCGGATTCTTCGCCGACAACTATCTGAACCTGCTCCCGATGGCCGCCCAGTTGGGCGTGTTGCCGTCCCCGACCGGGGCCGGCCGCAACGCGCCGCCGTCCAACGAAGACATCGCCCGGGTAGCGGTCGGTGCACTGCTCGACCCGCACCGCCACGACGGTCGCGCGTACCGCCCAACCGGGCCGACCCTGTTAACCGGAGCCCAGATCGCCGACGCGATAGGTGAGGCGTTGGGCCGACGGGTCCGCCACATCGATATTCCCCCACGGATGTTCATGAAGGCCGTGCGTGTGAACGCGAAACGGCTCGGCGCCGACCTGTTCTTCGAGTCCGGCGTACGCCACTACCTGCCCGAGACCGCGCTCGGAGCCTTTGAGGTGGGCGGACCGACGACCCACGTGCGTGACGTCGCCGGCGTCGAACCCGAGGACTTTCTGACCATCGCGCGCCGCTACGTCGGCGGCCCTGAAACACGGCGCACCGCAGGCAATTTCATGCGCCAGCTCTGGAACTTCATGTTGACCGGGCTCACACCCATGCACGATCTGGACAAATTCGACCGACTCCAACAGCATCCCCAGCCCGCCCAGCCGCGGTTCTCGGCACAATCGGCGGTCTGGCGACACGAACACGCACCAGTCGATCCCTCAAATGGTCGGTATGGCGTAATCCAGACTCACCCGACATCGCTATCGCGACAGGCCGGGTAGTGCGGTCAGTCGCCGCCTTGGTCTCCGCCCCCGCCTTTGTGTTTGCCACCCGGGCCGCCCGGATGGCCCGGTGGGCCAGGTGGCGGGACCGGTGGCAGCGGCCCGCGCGCGATGTGGTCGGCCAGCGACACTCCCGGCAGCCGCTCCATGACGATGAACGGCATTCCGTTGTGCTCGCCTACGTCGTGGACCACCACGACGTGTCGACCGACCAGCTGCGCGGACGCACGCGCCTCCGCCTCGAACCGCGGACGGCTATCCGGGCGGACGTCCGCCCCGGGATAGAGCAGTTTGATCGCGACGGCGCGACTCAGCCTCGAGTCCCACCCGTCGCGCACCTCGGCCATCCCACCGCGGCCGATAACCCCGCGCAGTTCGTAGCGACCGCCGCTAGGCGCAGTTCACCGGCCCCTAATTGCGCAAGTCGCGCACCGCCAGGACCGGCCAGGGGTCGCGCACACCCTTGAGCGCGTGACTGCCGCGGTCGTCGAACGCGATCCCCGATCCGAGGACCAGCGGTGGCACCACGCCCGACACGAGCACCTCGCCCGCCCCGGCCAGCGCCATGATGCGCGCGGCGATATGCACCGCGATCCCATGCACATCGCGCTCGATCATCTCCACCTCGCCGGTGTGCAGGCCGGCGCGGATATCCAGCCCGAGGTCTTGCACCGCGTCCCGGATCGCGCACGCGCAGCTGATCGCGCGCGCCGGCCCGTCGAAGGTCGCCAGTGCGCCGTCGCCGGTGAACTTGACAATGTGGCCCCGCGCGCTGACCACATGCTTCTCCACCACGTCGTTGTGCGCGTCGAGGGCCGCTGTCCACGCCGCGTCGCCGAGGGCCTCGGCGCGTTCGGTCGATCCGACGATGTCGGTGAACAACACGGTCGACAGCACCCGGTTGGTCGGCCTGACGGCGCGGGCACCGGTGACGAACGACTCGATCTCGTCGAGCACCCGATCGGACTGGCCGGCGAACCACACATGGTCGTCCCCGTCGAACTCCACCAGGCGCGCGTTGGGAATCCGGTCGGCGAGATAACG
Source organism: Mycobacterium sp. (assembly GCF_035499775.1). GTDB lineage: Bacteria > Actinomycetota > Actinomycetes > Mycobacteriales > Mycobacteriaceae > Mycobacterium. The sequence goes on from NZ_DATJYB010000378.1 coordinate 8,810, forward strand.
ACCATGGCCTTCGTTCACATGGCGGTCACCGCGGCGATGTAGCACCAGCGTCGGCGCCTGAATGCTGTCGAGCACGGGCCGCACGTCGGTACCCAAGAACAGGTCGAAGATGGCTTTGAAGTACCCGGGGCCGCCGGCCAGGCGCTCGCCGCGCGCCCACCAACGCCGCTTCGCGGCATCCCCCGCCCAACTCGGGGCCAACTCGTCAACGACAACACCGGTCCCGACGGTGTCGCCGAAGGTGTCGACATACCGCCTGAAGGTCGCCTCGGGCATCCCGCACGGATAATCGGCGGCTCGCAGGTAGCGCGCGTACCCGCTCCACAGCACCAGCGACTGCACCCGCGTGGGATGACTCGCGGCCAGCAGCATGGCGGGCAGCGCCGACTCCGACATCGCGAACACCGACGCACTCTCGCTGCCAACCGCGTCGAGCACCGCGACCAGCCCGTCCGTCCAGGACTGCATTGCCGGACGGTCGTGTATCGGCACCGCGTCTGAGCTTCCCATCCCCAGCAGGTCGGTCGTGATCAGGTGGCTGAACGACGCCAGCCGACGCAGGTGGCGGGCGAGGGTGGGCTCGTCCCACAGCAAGTCGATCGGGAACGTCGCGGTGGGGACGAAAAGCAGATCCGGCCCCTGGTCAGAGACGTTCTGATACGCCAGGTGCGTATCGCCGTCGCGCGCATAGACGGTTTGGGGCACGGCCGCCATGCAAGAAGCATGCCACCGGTTGGCGGTTAGCTGGCCGTGGCGTACTGAAGCACCCGTTCCGAGGAATCGACGTGCCGATTGCTCAGGATCTTGAGCCGTTGCGGACGCACCTCGTAGCGGGTGCCGTCGGCCGGGTTGGCGACGTCGAAGCCGTCGGCGACCCGTACCGCGTTGGGCAGTTCGATGTTGGCGCCGTCCCGAATCCGCTCGCCGCGGTAGTAGAAACTTCCCGACGGGGTTTGGCACACCACCGCCAGCGACTTGGCGGTCCGCACCACCGACGCCGGCGGGTTTCCCGGGTCGCATCGGGCGGAGTGGCCGATGAAGCCCAGGCCGTCGGCGCCCTGCACCGGACGTGACAGCACCGGCATCGTCGTCGTCGTTGTGGGTGCGCTC
>NZ_DATJYB010000379.1:0-6440 GCF_035499775.1 Mycobacterium sp.
CGTTTAGTGTCTTGAACATGCGTTCAGCCGACCTGACCGCCACCGCTCGAATCCGCGACGCGGCCATCGAGCAGTTCGGGCAGCACGGCTTCGGCGTCGGGCTACGCACCATCGCCGAAGCCGCGGGGGTGAGCGCCGCGCTGGTCATCCACCACTTCGGCTCCAAGGACGGCCTGCGCAAAGCCTGTGACGACTTCGTCGCCGAAGAGATCCGCACCAGCAAGTCGGAGGCAATTCGGTCCAACGACCCGGCCACCTGGTTCGCTCAGCTGGCGGAGATCGAGTCCTTCGCGCCGCTGATGGCCTACCTGGTGCGCAGCCTGCACTCCGGCGGGGACCTGGCGACGATGCTGTGGAACAGGATGATTGACAACGCCTATGAATACCTGGAAGAGGGCGTTCGGGCCGGCACCGTAATGCCCAGCCGCGATCCCCGTGCCAGGGCCAGGTACCTGGCTCTCACCGGGGGTGGAGCATTTCTGCTGTACATCCAAATGCATGAAACGCCAACGGATTTCCGTGCGGTACTACGCGACTATTCGCGTGACATGGTGCTGCCCGCCATGGAGGTGTTTACCGAAGGACTGCTGGCCGATCGCACTATGTACGACGCGTTCCTGGCCGCAGCGGATGAAGGAGAATCGCATGCCAGTTGACAATTTTGCGCCGATCGAAATCCGGGGTCTGACAAAGAACTTCGGTGCAGTTCGGGCGCTGGACGGCCTCGACTTGACGGTGCGCGAAGCGGAGGTCCACGGGTTCCTGGGACCCAACGGCGCCGGCAAGTCCACCACCATCCGCATCCTGCTGGGCCTGGTGAAGGCCGACAGCGGAAGTGTGCGGTTGCTGGGCGGCGACCCGTGGACCGACGCGGTCGAATTGCACCGCCACATCGCGTACGTACCAGGCGATGTCACCCTGTGGCCCTCGCTGACCGGCGGCGAAACCATCGACCTGCTGGCCCGCATGCGGGGCGGCATCGACGAGCAGCGCCGCGCGGAGCTGATCGAACGCTTCGACCTCGACCCGCACAAGAAGGCACGCACCTACTCGAAAGGCAACCGGCAAAAGGTTTCCCTGATTTCGGCCTTCTCGTCGCAAGCCGCGCTGCTGCTCCTCGACGAGCCGAGCAGCGGCCTGGACCCGTTGATGGAGAACGTGTTTCAGCAGTGCGTCGGTGAGGCCCGCGACCGTGGTGTCACGGTGCTGTTGTCCAGTCACATCCTGGCCGAGACGGAAGCGCTGTGCGAGCGGGTGACCATCATCCGGGCCGGCAAGACCGTCGAGAGCGGCACGCTGGACTCCATGCGTCATCTCAGCCGCACCTCGATCAAGGCCGAAATGATCGGCAACCCCGGCGATATCACCCGGATCAGGGGCGTCGAGGACGTCAGCGTGGACGGCAACACGCTGCGTGCCCAAGTGGACAGCGAGAGCCTCGGCGAACTCATCCGGGTGCTGGGCGACGCCGGCGTGCGCAGCCTGGTCAGCCAGCCACCGACGCTCGAGGAGCTGTTCCTGCGCCACTACGACACCAGCGACGGTCAGCGGCCGCAGCCTGGAAAGAAGGTGGCGACGCTATGAGCACCGCGACCCTGGATCGGCCACACCGTCCGGCGCACCCGGCGCCGCGGGCCCGCTCGAATTTCTTCGGAACGCTGCCGATGTTGCGGCTCTATCTGCGGCGCGACCGAATCTCGTTGCCACTGTGGGTGTTGCTGTTGTCGTTGCCGCTGGCCACCGTGTACGTGGGCAGCATCGAGAAGGTATACCCCAGCGCGGCCGCCCGCGCCGCGTTCGCGGCCACCATCATGGCCAGCCCCGCCCAGCGTGCGCTGTACGGCCAGATCTACAACAACAGCCTTGGGGCCGTTGGCGTCTGGAAAGCGGGGATGTTCCACCTGCTGATCGCGGTCGCGGTCATCCTCACCGTCATCCGCCACACCCGCGCCGACGAGGAGTCCGGCCGGACCGAACTGCTGGATTCGACCGCGATCGGCCGGTACGCCAGCCTCACCGCCGCGCTGATCCTGTCATTCGGCGCGTCGATCACCACCGGCGTGATCGGCGCGGCCGGGTTGCTGAAGACCGACGTCCCGGCCGCCGGGTCGCTGGCTTTCGGTGCGGCCCTGGCCGGCTCCGGGTTGGTTTTCACGGCGGTGGCCGCGGTGGCCGCGCAATTGTCTTCGAGCGCACGGGTCGCCCGCGGTACCGCGTTCGCCGTGCTGGGCGCCGCCTTCACCTTCCGCGCCATCGGCGATGCGGGCTCGGGCAAGCTGTCCTGGCTTTCGCCGCTGGGGTGGTCACTTCAGGTCAGGCCGTACGCGGGCGATCGCTGGTGGGTTCTGCTGCTGCACCTGACGACGACGGTTGTGCTCACCGTGGTGGCCTATCGGCTGCTCGCCGGCCGCGACGTCGGCGCCGGACTCATCGCCGAACGCCCCGGCCCGGGCACCGCCGCAGCCGGACTGCGCGGCGCCACGGGGCTCACCTGGCGCCTGGATCGGGGGGCGCTGCTGCTGTGGACCGTCGGCCTGGGCCTGTACGGCGTGCTGATGGGCAGCGTGGCGCACGGCATCGGCAGCGAGCTGGGCGACAGCGGCTCGGTGGCCCGCGAGATCGTCGCGCGGATGGGCGGCACCAGCGCGCTGGAGCAGGCCTTCATCGCGGTGGCGTTCAGCATGATGGCCATGACGGCCGCCGCATTCGCCATCTCGCTCACCCTGCGGCTGCACCAGGAAGAGTCCGGTCAGCGAGCCGAGCCGACGCTGGCCGGCGCGGTGTCCCGAACCCGCTGGTTGGCAACACATTTGGTGGCTGCACTGGCCGGCTCGGCGGTGGCGATGTTGGTCGCCGGGGTGGCAGCCGGGCTCGTCTACGGTGTTGCAGCCGGGGACATCGGCGAAAAGCTGGGCATCGTGGTCGGCACTGCGCTGGTGCAACTGCCGGCGGTCTGGCTGCTGTCGGCCGTGACGGTGGCACTGTTCGGTATGACGCCGAGATTCACCCCTGTAGCGTGGGGAGTGCTGGTTGGATTCATCGCCTTGTATCTGATCGGCTCGTTGGCGGGATTCTCGCAGTGGCTGCTCGACCTGGAGCCCTTCGCGCACACCCCCCGGGTGGGTGGCGGTGATTTCAGTGCAGTGCCGCTGCTTTGGTTGCTGGCTATCGATGCGGTGTTGATTGCGTTGGGAGCCATAGCCTTTCGCCGGCGCGACCTACGCTGTTAGGGCGAGCAGGGGGAACTGAGGGGGACTCGTGAAGACCGGTGTTCAAGCGACGGTGTCGTCGATTATCGGACTGGCCGTATTCGGTTTGATCCTGTTCCTGCCGGCCGGCACGCTCAAGTATTGGCAGGCGTGGGTCTTCCTCGGCGTATTCACGGCCGCGTCGACAGGCCCAGCCATCTATATGGCCCGGACGAACCCGGCGGTCCTGCAGCGGCGCATGCACAGTGGCCCGACAGCGGAATCCAGGACGATCCAGAAGATCGTGAACATCGGCTTCTATCTGACGCTGTTCGCGATGACCGTGTTCAGCGTCTTCGACCATCGGATGGGCTGGTCCGCGGTGCCGACCTGGGTCTGCCTGCTGGGTGATGCCCTGCTGGCGACCGGTCTGGGTATCGCCATCCTGGTGGTCATCCAGAACCGCTACGCGGCCGCCACCGTCACGGTGGAATCGGGCCAGACGGTGGTCTCCGGCGGGGTCTACAAATTCGTGCGGCACCCCATGTACGTCGGCAGCTTGATCATGATGCTGGCCATACCGCTGGCGCTGGGCTCCTACTGGGGGCTGCTGTTCGTCATTCCGGGCGTGCTGGTGCTCGTCGTACGCATCCTCGACGAGGAAAAAGTGCTCACCCACGGGTTGGCCGGATACGCCGACTACACGCAACGGGTGCGCTACCGACTGGCGCCGCACGTCTGGTAACTGGGCGCGCGCGTCACCCGCCCGACGTCATAGGGTATCGGCGTGGCCCGAAATCCGGCACCCATCCTGGACCGGCCGTGGCGCCGCCCCGGCGCACTGCGCTACGCATGGGAGCGGTTGCGCGGCATCGCCAAGCCCCGCATCACCGTCACCGACCCACCCGCCGACATCATCGTCGACCGAGACGTCGAAGTCCCGACTCGCGACGGAACAGTGCTGCGGATCAACGTCTTTCGCACGGCCAAGGACGAAGCCCAGCCGGTCGTCCTGAGCATCCATCCCTACAGCAAGGACGCTCTGCCCACTCGGCGCGGCAACAAGTGGACGTACTCGCCGCAATACCGGGTAATACGCCAGCCGGAGCCGGTCAGCTTCTCGGCCCTGACCGGCTGGGAGGCGCCCGACCCGGTCTGGTGGACTGCGCGGGGCTTCACCGTGGTGAACGCCGACTCGCGCGGCTGCGGCCGTTCCGACGGCACCGGGGAACTGCTCTCGGGTCAGGAGGCCGAGGACACCTACGACCTGGTGCAATGGTTGGCCGAGCAGCCGTGGAGCGACGGGCGGGTCGTCATGCTCGGGGTGTCCTACCTCGCCATCAGCCAGTACGCGGTGGCCGCCCTGCAGCCGCCGGCGCTGTGGGCGATCTGCCCGTGGGAAGGCTTCACCGACGCCTACCGGGATCTCGCCTTCCCGGGCGGCGTCCCCGAGACCGGCTTCACCCGGCTGTGGTCGCGCAACTTACGTCGTGATACGCGCCAGACCTACGACATAGCGCAGATGCAACAAGAACACCCATTGCGCGACGACGTCTGGCGCGCGGTGACACCCGACCTGGCGGCGATCACGGTGCCCATGCTGGTCTGCGGCAGTTTCTCGGACAACAACCTGCACAGCCGCGGCTCGATCCGGGCATTCACCAGCAGCGGCTCCGCCCACGCCCGCCTGTATACGCATCGCGGCGGCAAATGGGCGACCTTCTATTCGCAGGGCGCGCTCGACGAACAGTTGAAGTTCTTTCACGACGTGCTGGACGGTGCACCCGAATCCCGCAGCGTTCGCCTCGAAGTCCGCGAGGATCGCGACACCGTTACCGCGGTGCGTGAAGAGGACGAATGGCCGCTGGCCCGCACACGTTGGCGGCCGATGTATCTCGCCGGGGACGGACTGCTGGCGACCGAACAGCCGTCGACGGAAGGCCGGGTGAGATTCGAAACCCACTCGCGTGCGGCATCATTCAGCTGGACAGTGCCTGACGACATCGAGCTGACGGGTCCGATGACGGCCCGGCTCTGGGTCGGGCTGGACGGCTGTGACGATGCGAATCTCTTTGTCGGCGTGGAGAAATGGCGCGACGGACGGTTCGTCGGATTCGAAGGCTCCTACGGCTACGGTCATGACCGGGTCACCACCGGCTGGCAGCGAGTTTCGCTGCGCGCACTGGACCCCGAACTCTCCGAGCCCTGGGAGCCGGTCACGGCGTGCACCCAGCCCCAGCCGGTGCCCGCCGATGTGGTGGTCAGGGTCGACGTCGCAATGGGCCCGTCGGCGACACTGTTCCGCGCCGGCGAGCAGCTCCGACTGGTCGTCGCGGGACGATCGCTCAGCCCACGCAATCCCCTCACCGGCCAATTCCCGGCCGCCTACGCCAACTCGCCGCGCGGTCACGTCACCCTGCACTGGGGTGGACGGTACGACGCGCACCTGCTGATCCCCGAGATCCCCTAGTGGGCCGAGCGGGGTAACTGTCCTGTTCATTTCTGAGACTGGCGGGCGGCGCTGCGGTTCGCTTGCGCAAGGTTTGCCGGCTTGTTCGTGCAGGGAGTCGCCGTGGAAGGCCCGTCATCACCGAAAAGCCAACCGGCCAAGGCGCGCTGGTGGCGCCGCCCGGCTGTGGTCATCACCGCCGTCGGCATCTTGCTCGCCGTGATCGCGACAGTGGCCGCCGTGACCTTGCGGGCCCCCGCGAAGCAGAGCGGCCCAACCGCACGGCAACAGCGCACGCTGCCGTTCATCGGCGTCACACCACACGGTCTCGCGCTCGACAGCAACGGGACCCTCTATGTCACCGACGATCGGAGCCAGCGCGTGCTGTCGTTGGCGGCCGGCTCCAGCAACCAGAACGTCCTGCCCTTCAACGGGCTCGAGATACCCGATGGTGTGGCGGTCCACCCCAACGGGAGCGTTTACGTCGCCGACCATGGCAGCCACCCGGTCGTCGCGCTGCTGGCGGGCTCCACCACTCAGATCGTGCTGCCGTTCAGCGGGCTCAACCATCCTTCCGGTGTGGCGGTCGACAACGACGGAACCGTGTACGTCGCCGACAACGGCAACGGCCGGGTGGTGTCCCTGGCGGCCCAGTAGCGCGAGCCCAGCTAAATCCAGACGCCCTTGCCCACCGCGACCACGCCGCCGGCGCTGATCGCGAAGCGGTCCCGGTCCTTCTCCAAATCCACCCCGACCATTTCGCCGGGTCCCACCACGACGTTCTTGTCCAGGATCGCGTGGCG
>NZ_DATJYB010000380.1:0-4578 GCF_035499775.1 Mycobacterium sp.
GGGCCCCGGCCCGTCGCCTCAGGCCGCGCTGCTTTCTGGTCGGGGGGCTGATATCGCAGACTCACCCGTAACGGTCGAGAAGTGACGTATCGGCTCGAAACCACCACGTTCGGCCTAGGGACCCTTGGTCCCTAGAACTCATGGACTTGTCTTGAGTTCTCAGGCTACTTTGAGTGGCAGTCTGGCGGCATCGATGTACTGTACTACGTGAGTATCTATGGTGCGCAAGGCTTTTCGGAGTGCTATTGGTGCGGGTGGTTGGTCGGCCGCGAGCAGGGGGCGCAGCAGCCGGTTGTGGAGTTTGGTGTAGAAGATCGCCACCCGTTGTCCGTCGTTGGTTAGGACGTAGGTGTTGGTCTGCGGGAGGCGTTCGATGAGCCCGTTGCGGCGCAGTCGGGCCAGGTCGTAGCTCATCTGGTTGACGGTGTATCTGGTGCCGAGCAGGGCGGTCACCTGGGCGCGCAGGCTCCGATTGGTGAATCCGACGACAGCGTTGAGCGTGACGCATAGGGCGCCGACCAGGGCCATGACCCGAGGATCGCCGAACCGCAGGGCCGGGGCCCTCCTGCCGTCCGCGGTGAGCGTGGGCAGCGCGACCCGCTCAAAGGCTGGGCTCGCAAGGACACAGCTCTGGCCGACTCGTTCAGTATCGAGCAGTCGACGGTTGACGTCACGCGCTTTGGCCTGCAGGTCATCGAGGAACCGCAGGCGTCGGTGACAGCCCAGGTCATCGGGTGAGTTGATGACGGTCTCGACGCGCAATGCCCGCCCGTCTTTGAGGTACTGCTTGATGCGGGAATGCTTGTAGAACGCGTTGACGCTGACCTCGGTGCCACGGGTGACGACCTTGGTCTTGTAGACCGGCGCGATCTTCGGGGGCCGGCCGCGGCGTTCGTTGCGGCCGGTGAAGATCAGCTCAATGCTGTCGTGGCGGCCCAGGTCGAGGTTGTCGACGACTAACGCCTCGAAAAATGCCCGGGCGCGTCGGGGCGTGTCGAACACCAAAGTGCGCGACACCTCGATCTGACGCATCGATAGCTCCCACCAATAACCGGCGTCGCGGTCAGCGTCGGTGAGTGGCAGCGGCAACCTGCTCATCCACCGCTGAAAAAACACCCCGATGGCGCTGGGACCGAGCCGATCGCAGATAACTTGCAGCGCTGCGGGATCGCCGGTTGTGGCGAAGCCGTTGGATAGTTCGGTGAACTCGATACCGGCCTTGGCTGCCTGGCGTTTGGCCCATTCGTGCCCGTTGAGCCACACCTTGATCGGGTACGGAAAGTAGGTGCAGATCTTGATGAACGCCGGCCCGAAATCAACGTCCCAGACATAAAAGTAAAAACACGAGACCCGCCGATCGGCCTTGGTAAACGAAAACCACGGAACCCCGTTGTCGCCCGTGTGTTGCGCGGCAGCGAACACGTTCTGAAACTCCTGGGCGGTCCCGATCGCGGCCACACCGGACCGGCCGGTGCTCGCCTGGGCGGCCAGATAGGGCCGCATCACGTCGATCTTGCGGTCGTCCTTGGAAAACCGCAGCAACGGGATTGCGTTGTCGGCAGCAAAACGGTCCACCGCCTTGCGGAAGGCGGCGCCGATCTTCTCCAGGATCGCCGGCGACGGGATCGGATAGCCCAGGTGCGCAGTCATAAACGACACCACCTGGCCACCCACCTGCAGGTTGGGCACATAACCGTTGAAATAGACCCGATCTAGACATTCGAGATCCAACTGCACATGCCCATCGAGCACATCGTTGACCGTTACGGTTGCAGCCATGATCCCAAGCGTGGCCTCAACATGCGGACCTGACCAGCCGCTTTCAGGGCCGGCGTCGGACCGCCAGCGCAACACCCGCATCACCGCACGCGAACCGACCAACCCAACCACCACCTCGACCGTCCGAGGCCGGCCTCATTAGGAGGCCGCTGAATAATCGGCGCGCCTCGGCGGAATATCGGCCTGAGCTGGGAAAATTGGTTCATGCTGGGTGTGGAGCGGGCGGATCGGGACTTGTTGGACGCGGAGGCTCTGGTCGGCCATCTGGTGGCTGAGGGCAGCATGTTTGCGTTCCTGGCCGCGCATCGCCAGGACTTGTTCTGTGACAAGGAGTTCGAGGACCTGTTCCCCTCAGGTCGGGGACGGCCGTCGATCCCGGCGTCGGTGATGGCCTCGATCCTGGTGCTGCAGACCGTGCATGATCTGTCCGACCGGGAGACCGCCGAGGCGGCCCGGTGTGACCTGCGGTGGAAGGTCGCTACCGGGATGGCGTTGGACCACAACGGATTCGACCCGACCACCCTGGTGTACTGGCGTAACCGGCTGGCCAAGTCGCAGCGGCCGCATCGGATCAACGCGGCGGTGCGCAGGGTGGTCGCCGAGACCGGGATCCTGCGGGGCCGGCGCAAACGTGCGGTGGATTCCACCGTCCTGGCCGACGCGGTCGCCACCCAGGACACCATCACCCAGCTGATCTCGGCGATCCGGCGGGTCGGGCGGATCGTGCCCGGCGCCGCCGAGCAGATCGTGGCGGTGTGCACCGGGCATGACTACAGCCGCCCCGGTAAGCCGTCGATCGACTGGGACGAGCCCGGTGCGAAGGATGCGCTGGTCTCAGCGTTGGTCAACGATGCGAATGCGCTGCTAGAGGCGCTCGCCGTTGACCCAGACGAGGCCGAGGAGCCGGTGGCCGCGGCAGTGGGGTTGCTAGCGTTGGTCGCCGGCCAGGATGTCGAACCTGCCGAGGGATCCGAGGGCACCGACGGACGGTGGCGCATCGCCCGCAAGGTAGCCCCCGACCGAGTGATCTCGACGGTGGACCCGCAGGCGCGCCACACCCGCAAGTCGCCGGAGGCACGCCGCGACGGGTTTCGGGCGCATGTGGTGGCCGAGCCGGAGACTGGGATCATCACCGACGAGGCGCTCACCAAGGCCGCCGGCACGAAGAACTCCGATCCGGCGGTGGCGGAGAACTTCGTCGCCGCCCACCGCGGCACCGGCGACAGTGAGGCCTGCACGCCGGAGTGGTACGGCGATTGCGCTTACGGCACAGGGGATCTGCGTGGCGCGATCCACGACGCCGGACACGACGCGGTGATCAAGCCCAGGCCGATCCCTGCTGCGGTCGCGGGTGGATTCACCGTGGACGACTTCACCGTCGACGAGGCCGCCGCCACCGTGACCTGCCCGGCCGGCAACACCCGTCCCATCACCAAGACCCGCAACGTGGTCTTCGGCGCATTGTGCCGCAACTGCCCGCTCGCTACGCGCTGCACCACATCCAAGACCGGCCGCACCATCAACCTGCACGAGCGAGACGACCTGCTTCGCGCAGCACGTCGCGACTGGACCGACAAGCCCGACCTGCAGGAAAAGTATCGGAAGAACCGGCCCAACGTGGAACGCGTCATCTCCCAGATCGCCAGCCGCGGCGGCCGTCGCCTCAAACTGCGCTACCGCGGCGTCGACAAGAACCACGCATGGCTCACCCGCCGCACCGCCGGACTCAACCTGCGTAACCTTGTCGGCCGCGGCCTCACCCGAACGACAGGAATCTGGGCCTTGGTGCCGCAGACCACCTGAACAGGCGGCCCCACCGGCGTCAAACAATGCCGTCACCGGGCTCTGGCCGGCCCTCCACCGGCCGCCGAGGCCGCCTCTGTCACCGACCGAACAGAAGTTCCCGCACGATCCACGTTTTGCCAGCGCCCGCGCGCGATATTCGCTCCTTGGCTCGTGCGGCCGCCAGTCCCCAGAAACCGACCTTTTTCAGCGGCCTCCGAGAGATGGATGCCGATGGGCCGCGCTGGCGCTGAGTGAGCAGCTGGCCGACGTTCGTCACGGCGTCGAAGCAACCATCAGCCGAACGTAAGGTTTCAGCGGTTCAGCCGTCGAGGTCGACGGCCTCGGGCACACCTTTATTTCCGACCACGCGGAAGGTAGACCCACCGGAGGTGACGGCGGCAGACGCGTGCTGGCGGCAACCCACAAAGGCTATCTCCGCATCGGGGTTGCCGTTGCGGACCGCAGGGGTCCGCGGACGTGTCCGGTCGACGACCTCCGTGAAGGCGCATTGCGATTGCTCAATGGCTAACGACCCACAAGGGGACGCCGCCGTGTCGGTGGTTTGTCGGGCCCTGGGCACCTATGCGGCGCATCAATCGGTGAGAAACACCTGCACCGATTCGAGCTGCCACCACACGGTGGCGTTCGCGATGAAACCCATGTTGTCGATATGGGACAGAACACCTGTATGGCTGCCGGCCAGCAACTCCACTTGTTCGCCGGCTGCAAGCGGTGGGCCATCCACTTTGACCACGAAAGTTATTGGTCCCGAGGGAATCTCCGGCGCGTTGAAGGTGGCGTCATCCCCCGAAAGATCTATCCATCCCACCCGCGTCACCTCTTGAGACCCTGCCGTATCGACTGGAGTTCCAGCTCGCACCACAAAGCCTTCCACCGAGTGCGTGATGAGAAGGTCCCCGTGCGAAAATCCCCAGTGATCGGTCAGGCTGCCGTGGAGCCGGCTGTACAGGTTGCGCATGGTGAACCCGATGTTGAGTGAACCAGCCTTGGGCG